>JAZUJC010000023.1:0-5549 GCA_045642625.1 Lachnospiraceae bacterium | reverse complement strand
CGACTTAGAATAGTGGTTTTCCTGGGCAAATTGGCAATAATACATAATGTAAATTGCACAAATATCATAAATGCAAAGGTTCCCACCAAGCCAAAAAATCGCCAAAACAGAGTCCATTTCGGCTCCGTCTGAGCAGCCATTGTGCCCATTCCTATACTCCAGATTGCACTGGATGCAATAGCCGATAAAGCCAGAATATTAATATTGGTCTTTGGTTTTTTCTCATTCAGAAATCGAATAAGATAGTTTATGGCTATTGTTGAGTTAATAGCAAAGAAAACAATTACAAAATACTGACCGCTAAAATACATATAATTCCCCTTATTAAATAGTCTCTACAAAGTTGCAAGTATCTCGTCAAGTTTCATAACATCTTCTATCGTGGTATACCATGAAGTCGCAAATCTTATTACAGTCTGGTTTTCGCTGTATTTCTCCCAAAAGCTGTATGTTACCCGTCCGTCAAGCTTTTCAAGAACCGCATCATCCACTACAACAAACTGCTGATTTGTGGGAGAAATGAGATATTCCTTAAGCCCATGCTTCTTTATCACTTCTTTAAGCTTTTCAGCCATATCAATGGCCTGTTTACTGATTTTAAAATATAAATCATCTGTAAACAGAGTATCGAACTGAAGTCCTGTAATCCAGCCCTTTGCCAGCATGGCGCCATGCTGCTTTATCATTGTATAAAAATGTGCGGGAGCATTATCATGTGTAAAAACTACTGCCTCCCCAAACAGCGCACCGACCTTTGTGCCACCAATGTAGAATACGTCACAGTGCTTGGCAAGATATTCCAACGTAACATCGGTCTCATTGCTCATAATACCATAGCCAAGCCTTGCGCCATCGATAAACAAAGGCAAATCATTCTTTTTACATACATTATATATATTCTCAAGCTCCTCTGCTGAATACAGGGTTCCGTATTCTGTGGGATGAGAAATATAAACCATTCCGGGATATACCATATGCTCGTGATTACCGTCGGAATAAAAATTGCTTATATAATTGTCAAGCTCCCCGGCATCAATCTTGCCGTTATGATTTCCTATTACCAGAACCTTATGGCCGGTGTATTCCACTGCACCGGCTTCATGAGCACTGACATGACCGGTATCGGCAGATACGACACCCTCAAAAGGCTTCAACATTGTGGCTATAATAGTTGAATTGGTTTGGGTACCCCCGGACAGAAAATATATATCTGCCTCAGGACATCCTGTTGCCGCTTTAATTTTCTCTTTGGCAGAGGCAGTAATGGTATCCATACCATAGCCGGAATATGAATTATTATTAATGTTGCCAAGAGCCTCCAATATTGCGGGATGGGCTCCCTTTTCATAATCGCTCGCAAAAGTAACCATAAATTTAATCGAAATTACTTCGAAACTCCTTTATATATTATCCCTCATAATATCTGTTAAATTATAGCAAATTCAAGGCAATGAAGAATTAAAACTATCGAAATTACAACCCATGTGACTAAATTGCACATATACCGTAACGGGTATTAAGCCTAACTAGTACTTTACCACACTAACCTCACCGGAGGATAACGCCTCTGTTTCTCCATTATCATATTCAACAAGAAGTCGACATTCGTTATCTATTCCGGTTACCCTGGCGTAACTGTTCTCCAAGCGGTTGTTAAACTGATTTATTTTAACATAGCTGCCGATAAGCATGGATTTTTCCCTGTATTCATCGATAAAAGCTTCGCTGTTTGAGTTATGTAAACTTACTAGTTCTTCAATCACATACCCGCACAGCTTATTTCTTATATTATCATCACTGCATTTCCCCGAAAAAAGAACTCCTGCTGTTTTCTTTATATCATCAGGAAAGCCCTCCAGGGGTTCATAAAGATTCATGCCTATTCCGATAATCACAAAGGACGCAGCCCCCTCCTCAAAAGAAGTGAACCCTTCAGTAAGAATACCGCATATTTTTTTCCCATTAAGGAAAATGTCATTCACCCACTTTATTCTGGGATTTATTGCATTTTCACTTATTTCACCGGTCCTGTTGTTTTCCAATTCAATACCAATACGCTCTATCGCCCTGCAGACTGCCACCGCAGCCATACAGGTAATCCCGGTTGCTTTAGCAGCCTCAATATCTGTTTTAAGTAAAAAGCTCATATATAAACCGGAGCCTTTAGGCGAAAAGAAGCTTCTGCCCCTTCTTCCGCGCCCCTTGCTTTGATAATCCGAAATAACCACCAGATTATCGGCACCTTCGACTGCCATCTGACGGGCCCTGTCATTTGTTGAATCCACTTCATCAAACACAAATATTTCGGGATAATCATTTCCGGTTCCAAGGAAAGATTCAATTGCAGGCTTACTAAGCTTATCGGCACTTAGTACAAGCCTGTAGCCCCTGTTACTTATTCCGTCAATTTCATATCCCGCTTCTTTAAGGGACTTTATCGCTTTCCATACGCTGGATCTTGTCAGAAACAATTCCCTGCCTATTTCCTGTCCCGATACATATTTTCGGTTGTTTGCTTCCAAGTATTCCAAAACTTTTTCTTTTGTCGATTTCATACAAATCCCTTCTGCATATGCCTTGCATTCGCCATTTTAGAGTTTCCGAACAGTTTTTTATTTCAATTGTCAACTTATTATCCAAAATGGTTGACGATTCTCTGACACAATTGTAAACTCACACTCGACAAATGTAAACCAAATTGGTTACAGAAAGACGAGGTAACTTCATTGAGCAAAAATTCATCAAAAACAAAACTTAGTGTACTGACAATGGTTCAGGTAGCCCTTATTACCGCAGTTATTTGTGTTGCAGGGCCTTATGCCATTCCGATCGGAGCAATTCCGGTTTCGATTACAATCTTCGCTTTATTTTTAGGCTTATATGCACTTGGCTGGAAGCTTGGAACACTGGCATGTGTCTTGTATATCTTAATCGGTCTTGTAGGCGCACCTGTATTTTCCGGTTTTAGCGGAGGAGCTCAGAAACTGGCAGGCCCCACCGGCGGTTACATTATCGGATATATCTTTTTATGCATTGTTTCCGGTATCTTTATTGACAAATTCGAAAAGAAATACTGGCTGCACATTATCGGAATGATTATCGGTGTACTTGTATGCTACATTTTCGGTACTGCCTGGTTCATAATAAGCATCCCCGGAAAAACCCTGCTGGCAGCTCTTAATGCCTGCGTTTTCCCCTTCATTCCCTTTGACGGTGTAAAAATAGCAGTGGCTGTTCTGGTGGGCCCCTCTATAAGAAAAGGTGTACGCGCACTCAATCGTTCGTACATCAACAGATAATAATAAATCTCTTTTCATCTCAGGGAACCTATATCCACGCTTAAGTCCCTGACAAAAGAATATAAAAACAGCCCTCCGAAATGAACGGTCAACATTTTTTATCGTTGACGTCTTTTCGGAGGGCATTATTTATTTTTGACAACGGTACGGCATATGATTAACAATTAACCTTAATGACTGTCTGCTTCCTCTCATAATCCTCAGGAATATCATATTTCCAAACCGTATTTCCGCTTTCATCCTCAGATTCTTTTTCAAATCCCTGAAGAGCGTAAAACTCTCTTACCATGCCGTTTTTAGCAGTGGGATAATAATAACCCTTAAGGGTTTTTACCCCTGCTTCTTTGGCTGCCATAACGAGACTGTCCATCATGGCAAACTCCATATCCCGCTTAAGCACTCTACAACTCATAATCCACAGTTCAATATTTAACTGTTCAGGATTCTCCGAATCTTTTTTACCGATTACAACACTGACAACACCGTTATCGCCAAACTTATCTTCCAATTTACCATACAGGGTAATGAAATTATTGTCACCGGCAACTTCTTCAATATCAGCCTGTGAGTACCTCTTTGTGGTCAGGTTGAACTGATTACTTTTATTGGTAAGCTGGGCAATTCGAGACATATACATGGGAATAAATCCCTGAATCTCAGCTTTCATTTCAAGAGAAAGAAGGTAATCCCCGTAGTTGGTAAACTGAGCCATTGCCTGATCCCGTTTAGCATTTTCCTCGTACATTTTTGTACGCTTCATGTCATCCTCTGACAGTGAGGTCACCTCAAAGTATCCTGCCTTATCAATTGTCCTTATGTACTGTTCAACCGCATCAAGCTGAGCCACTGCGGTTCCGGGGTGCTGACTTTCAATAATTGCCCGCTCTGCGGGATTATCATCCACAAAAACAAAGCTTTCGGACAGCAGGTTCATTTCCCTGGCAGTGTTATCAAGATTAATACTCTTAGGCTCCCAATTTGCCTTTATTTTCACAAAATCATCGGGATGAAGTATACTGTCGGGTCTGTTAAGGCCTGCCAGCGCATTTGCCTCATCATTCTTTGAGTTGACGGTAAGCACTACACCTAGCTGCTTATGCAGCCTGATATATTCCTGAAACTCACTGTATGTCTGCGCTATGGATGTCTCCTGACCGATTTCAATATTTTCGGCTCCGTCATCACCTACAATTCCACCCCACAGAGTGTTATCAAGGTCCAAGTTAAAGGCCTTTTTATTTTTGCCATATATTGACTTAATAATATTGGCTACATTAAAAGCATGATAGGGAACTGCAGAAACTGCGGTTGCATACTTGTACATGTGCCAGTAAAAAGAATCCGACCACTTATCCAGGCCAAAGCTTGATGACAGGTAGTTTATATCACATATATAAAAATTATCATTTGCCTGAGCATAGTCATAAAAGTTTAAGTTGAGCCTGGTGATAAAATTTACCCTGCCATGATAATCCGAGGCATCCTTGTTTCCCAACAGCCTGAAAAAGGGATATACAAAATTATTTTGAATAATGGGACACCTGTAAACCTCGCTTATGTGCTTCCAAAGGCCGGTATATTTGGCCGTTTCGGCATCAAGAAGCTTATCAACCGCTTCTTTTGAATCAGCCATCCCGGGGTAAACTTCAATATTTCTGTTGCCGGTACAAATATAAACAATATCCGGAGCAAAGGACTCCAGCTCGGGATTTGGAAACATTCCATCCTGATAATACTGGTTATATTCAGACTCATAAAAGGACGGCCTGATACCGTAATTTAGCAAAAACAGTTCCAACACCTGCACAATTACGGAAGTGGTGGAGCCACCAAGTACTGCTATCTTTTTGTCGATAAAGCAAGCCGAATCGTTCTCAAGCAACTGCTTTTTAAGACTTTTCTTTTTCTTAAGTATATATTCCGCATCAAAAGGATACTCAAGCTCTTTCATTTACAAAAACCTCGTATTAGTAGGGGCTTTCAAATTCTGCCTCTGCTTTCTTAACTGCTTCCTCAAGGGTAAGCCCTGCAAAGCTTTGCGCTCCGAGAATTCTACCGGATTTTTTGTCATCCACAAAAGCACCGACCGCAATACCGGGGATTGCACTTTCGGGAGCATTGGGCGCAGCGGGACCTCCAAGATCTGTTCTGCACCAGCCCGGATCTGTAAGGTTAATCATAACATCTGTTCCCTGAACCTTTGAACCCAAATCAATTGTTACCTTGTTAAGAGCAGCCTTACTTGCTGAG
>JAZUJC010000022.1:0-3939 GCA_045642625.1 Lachnospiraceae bacterium | reverse complement strand
GTATATAGATGCCAATCCGGGATTTGTGTGTTATGTAAACAGTGCGGGCTTATTTCAGAATCAGAGGGATTATTATAAGAAACCTGTGCGTGATATAAATGCTGTTTTACCAAAATCCGGGATTTCTATTGGCTCAGAGGTTATAATCACCGGGAAATACGGTAATTTCAATTCGGCGACAAACCCGGGAGAGTTTGACTCAAAGCGGTATTACAATAACCGGGGATATTGGCATTATGTAAACTTGGAGAGCCTGGAAATTGTTTCAGAGCCAGCGGTGCCGATAAGAGAAGCTCTTTTTGACCTGCGGCATCGGCTTTGTGATATTGTGGATGCAAATTGTCCTCTGGAGGGAGGCACAATAAACACACTTCTGTTTGGGGAAAAGGCTGATCTTGACGAGGACAGGCAGGATTTATACAGGGCTTCCGGACTGTCGCATTTTCTTGTTATATCGGGTCTTCATATCTTTGTGGCAGGGGGTGGGATATACAGTCTTTTTAAGAAAACCGGAATGCGGCGAAGTATTGCGGCATCGGTCAGTATAGCATTTATTCTTTTTTACGGTGGACTGGTTGGCTTTGGAATATCAGTTTTCAGAGCGGTTTTTATGTTCTTTTTGCGGCTGCTGGCTGACATACTTAACAAGACCTACGACATATTAAGTGCCCTGTTTCTTGCCATGTCGGTTTCAATTCTGATAAATCCCCTGTGCGTTCGGGACAGCGCATTTCTCTATTCCTATGGTGCGGTTTTTATTACCGGCCTGTTCTATACATATCTTAGAAAGGATATGCTTGTACATTTGTATTCCCACTTATATGTTCGCGGCGGAACCCGGGAAAAGCTGGCAGGGTTTAAAACGAATGCGGTTGTGCCGGTGCTTATATATATTTTTTTGCTTCCCCTTACACTGTATTTTCAGGCCTATTCCAACCTGTTAAGTGTTATCATTAATCTTTTTATGGGTCTCATTACAACTCCGATTCTTTTATGTAGTGCTTTGGGATTTTTTGCCGGTGTTCTTCATATTTCTTTTCTGGCAGGATTGTTTGATTTCCTGTGTGCGCTTTTGCTTAAGCTGATCGATGGGATATCAAGGCTTGCTGCCCTGGGCCGACTCTTTAATATTGTTTATAAGCCTGAGGTCTGGCAGGTGGTGCTGTTTTATATAATCCTTTTGAATATTCTTTTTAGGTGGCAAAAGAAGCTTCCCGGGTTTATGAATATTATTTTGATAATTTCATCGGTTTTATTTTTGGGGCAAAAAATATATCAACCACTTGAAGTTTACATAACTGATGTAGGGCAGGGGGACTGTATTGTGGTAAGAACCGGAAAAAATAGCGCGATAGTAAGTGATTGCGGTTCTTCCTCAAAGAAAAATGTGGGGAAATATGTGCTGATTCCCTTTTTGAAGGCGAAGGGTATCACCAGGATTGAAGATTTATATATTTCTCACGGGGACAGTGACCACACTAACGGTATTGAGGAGTTGCTGGAAGACTGTGAAATGAATGGAATTTATGTAAACCGAATTCTTTTTCCGATTTTGCCGGAAGACTGTTACGGGAGTGCCCTTGGGGAAATTGCCGGTAAGGCTTTGGAACGGGGAATTTTGGTGGATTATATCAGGCAGGGAGCGAAGATTAGCTATGGACCCCGAAGTACGGTTTCGGTGACCTGCCTGTGGCCGGGGGAAAAGGTCTTCGGAGACACCAATAAAGATTCTTTAGTGCTTTGGGTTAATATTGGTAAGTTTGATATGCTGCTGACCGGTGATGCAACGGTGGAAACTGAAGAGCAGGTTATTAACTATTTGTCAGGTTACCGTGGATATCAAATGCCTGTCATAACCGAGGATTGCAGGATTGAGGTGTTAAAATGCGGTCATCATGGCAGCTCCACATCAAGCGGCAGGGAATTTCTGGAATATATAAAGCCCCTGTCGGCGGTGATTTCGGTGGGCCGGAATAATTCATACGGTCATCCCCACAAGGAAACTTTGGACAGTCTGTACGGGATTGGAGCCCGGGTTTTCAGGACAGATGAGTGCGGGCAGATAACGATAAAAGTGAATTGACATCAAGGGGATATATGCTCTATAATGAGAGGAGATATTATGCCAACAATAAGTAATTTTTATGGGATAATTATAGTGATGTATTTAAGAAATAAGGAACATAACCCGCCGCATATACATGCTATAACGCAGGATTATGATGCGCCATTTTTGATTGAAACCGGAGAATTAATCGAAGGGGAGTTTCCTGCAAAAGCAAAAAATCTGGTGAAGGAGTTCGTTCTTAAATATCAAAAGGAATTGGAGGAAATGTGGGAGACTGAAAAGTATCAAAAACTTCCACCATTGGTTTGATATGTTTCATAAGGCTATAGCGTTACAATTTAATGAGGGAACCACATTGGAGGTTACTTTCCAAAATGGAGAAATAAAGTCATATGATATGTCTGTTTTGTTTGATAAATACCCGCAACTCAGTTCGCTAAAAAACAGAGAATTATTTTTATCGGGAAAGTTGGTTGGTGCATATGGAATCATCTGGAATGATGAGTTAGATGTGGAAGTTGAAACAATATATGAAGATGGAGTTACTGTTGAAAAGGTACCGGTGAGTGCCAACTATCTTGTTGGCGTAGCTTTATCTGAAGCACGAGCCAAAGTAGGAATATCGCAAAAAGAATTGGCGCTTAAGTCAGGGATTGATCAATCGGATATTTCTAAGATTGAAAGAGGAGTAGCAAATCCATCTATCAATACGATTGAGAGATTGGTAAAAGCGATGGAAATGGAGCTAAATATTACGATACAGTAAGATGACATTTTTTTGCAGGCCTGTTATCTGAAAGAGCGATGCAGTTTATGTTTTGCCAAAAGAAAAAGCGGTTTCATTTTCAAAAGAATGATAAATTGCTATAATATCAGGGTATATTTGTGTTTACAGCAGTAAACGCACACCGGAAATAATCAATGGGAAAGGAGGAGTACTGTGGCTCAGGTAAAAGAAGACATTAAAAACAGTTCTTTTAAAAAAGCATATTTGCTGTATGGGGAAGAAGCATATCTTAGAAATTATTACAAAAAAGCGCTCAGGAATGCTTTGGTGAGTCCGGATGATACTCTGAATTATTCCTATTTTGAGGGTTCAAATACCGATATCGGACAGGTTGTTGACCTGATAAACACCATGCCGTTTATGGCGGATCACAGAGTGGTGCTTTGTGAAAATACCGGCTGGATGGCCAAGGAAGAGGGTTCTGAAAGCGCCAATCTTTCCATGCTTACCGATGCGCTGGAAAATATAGGCGAGGACGTGGTTTTTATTTTGTCTGAACAAAAGGCCGACAAACGTTCAAAGCTTTTTAAATTAATCAATAAAATCGGTGTTGTTGAAGAATACAAGGCTGAAACTGAGGATAATCTCGCTCGCTGGTGCATGGGATATTTAAGAAATCAGGGTAAGGCCATTCAGCCAAGTGTAGCAGGTTATCTTGTCTCTGAAGTAGGGACGGATATGACTCTTTTAAGCCTAGAACTGGACAAGCTGGCTGCCTGGTGTCTTGATAGAAATGAGGTTACCCAAAAGGATGTGGATACTGTTTGTACCCATCAGGTAAACGGCAAGATTTTTGATATGATTACAGCCATTTCTCAAAAAAGGCAAAAGGAAGCGTTGCGGCTTTATTATGATCTTTTGACCCTTAGAGAATCACCCTTTCACATTCAGTCTTTACTGGTAAGACAGTACAACAATATGCTGGTGATAAAGGATGGCCTTAATCGAGGCTACAGTGCCCAGGTAATTGCCCAAAAGGCCGGTATGCAGGACTGGCTGGTGCGCAGAATGTCAGATACCGTAAGGCGAATGACCCTTAGGCAGATAAGGGATTGCATAGAGGCCTGTGCCAAGGCCGAAGAGG
>JAZUJC010000021.1:0-4457 GCA_045642625.1 Lachnospiraceae bacterium | reverse complement strand
AAGCACATCTTGCAAAGCTTGAAGATGCCAAGATGCGTGACCACAATAAACTTGGACGTGAAATGAAATTATTCCTTACAGCCGATGTTATCGGACAGGGACTTCCTTTATTTACACCCAAGGGAACAAAGATGATTATGAAGCTTCAGCGTTGGATTGAAGACCTTGAGGACAACGAATGGGGCTATGTACGTACCCGTACACCTTTAATGGCCAAATCGGATCTTTATAAGATTTCAGGTCACTGGGATTACTATATGGATGGTATGTTTATTCTTAATAAGGATGCTGAAGACGGCAAGGAAGTTATGGCACTTCGCCCTATGACATGTCCTTTCCAGTACTATGTATATATGAACGAGCAGCATTCTTACAGAGATCTTCCTTACAGAATGTCTGAAACCTCTACACTTTTCAGAAACGAGGATTCCGGTGAAATGCACGGACTTACTCGTGTAAGACAGTTTACAATTACTGAAGCTCATATCATTCTTACGCCCGAACAGGCCGAAGAAGAGCTTACAAGATGTGTAGACCTTTGTAACTATGTAATGAGTACGCTGGGTCTTTCGGGGGATGTAACATATCGTCTTTCCAAGTGGGATCCTTCAAATACAGAAAAATACCTTGGAGACGAGGAGTATTGGAATTCTACACAGCAGTATCTGCGTGATGTAATGAACAAGAACAATATTCCGTTCACAGAAGCAGATGGCGAAGCAGCATTCTACGGTCCTAAGATTGATATCCAGGCTAAGAATGTTTATGGCAAAGAAGATACAATGGTAACAATTCAGCTTGACTGTGCAGCAGCAGAAAAGTTTGGAATGACATACATTAATGAAAACGGCGAGAAGGTTAATCCCTGGATTATTCACAGAACTTCCATGGGATGCTATGAAAGAACTCTTGCATGGCTTATTGAGCATTATGCCGGTAAGTTCCCTACATGGCTTTGCCCCGAGCAGGTTCGTGTTCTTCCTATATCCGAAAAATACGGTGACTATGCTGAAAAGGTATGCGCTGAGCTTAAGAAGCACCATGTAGATGCTACTGTTGATAACCGTTCCGAAAAGATTGGTTATAAGATTCGTGAGGCACGCCTTGATAAGCTTCCTTACTGGGTTGTAGTAGGTGAGCAGGAAGAAGCTGACGGCCTTGTATCAGTGTCATCCAGATATGCAGGCAACGAAGGCCAGAAACCTTTGGCTGAGTTTGTTGAGCAGATTGTTAAGGAAATTGAGACAAAAGAAATTCGTCAGGAAATGCCTAAAGAAGACAAATAAGGAGAAGAAAAATGAAAAAATTATCTGCATTAATTGCCGGAGCTATTTTTGTGGTAATGGTAGCTGTGATAGCGATTGTTAATGCTAACGGTGTGGAGTTTGTCGGCACATTTTGGGCACTGGTTCCGCCGTTTGTAGCAATAGTACTTGCACTTATTACAAAGGAGGCGTACTCGTCCCTCTTCATAGGGGTTATACTGGGTGCGTTCATGAGTGCCAAGTGCAGCTTCCTTGGAACGGTAGACACTGTTACAATTGATGCGTTAAGTGAAGCTGTTTCCGGCAATGCAGGTATTTTTGTTTTTCTTGTTATTCTTGGTATCGTTGTTGCACTTGTTAATAAATCAGGTGCATCACGAGCCTTTGGTGAATGGGCACAGAAAAACATAAAAACAAAAACCGGGGCAATGCTTGCTACCTTTGCTCTCGGCGTTTTGATTTTTATCGATGATTATTTTAACTGTTTGACCGTTGGCTCTGTAATGTCACCGGTTACCGATTCAAAAAAGATTTCAAGGGTTAAGCTGGCATATTTGATCGATGCTACAGCAGCCCCTGTTTGTATGATTGCTCCGGTTTCATCCTGGGCGGCAGCAGTTTCCGGATGTGTAGAGAGTGAGAAGTATTCGGGTATTTCACTTTTTATAAGAGCTATTCCTTATAATTTCTATTCCATTCTTACACTGGTATTTGTTGTTGGACTGGCTGTGCTTGGCTATGATTACGGCAAGATGAGCGAGTTTGAGATTAAGGCTCAGAAAACCGGAGATTTAAGTATTCTCGGAAAAACTCCCGAAAATGAAAAGCAGACAAGGCTTATTGATGAAGAGGGTCCTGTAGATCCTCATAAGGGTAAGCTTATCGATTTGATTATTCCCATTGTAGCTTTAATCGGATTATGTATCTGGGGTCTTCTTAAAAACGGTTATGATGCTATCGCAGAAGAAGGTGTTATTGAAAATCCTACTTTTGTTGATGCATTTTCCAGCACGGATGCCTATGTGGGTCTTCCCTGGGGTTCGATTATCGCCCTTGTAGTTATCATTATTTACCTGGTAGTTCGCAGGGTAATAACCTTTGAACAGGCTATGGAATGTGTACCTTCGGGCTTTACCGCAATGGTTCCGGCCATTACAATTCTTACCCTTGCAAGCTCGCTTAAGGCTATGACCAATTCTCTTGATGCAGCTGAATTTGTACGTGTTATGATGTCAAATGCCCAGGGATTGCAGTGGGCATTACCGGCTATAGTATTTGTGGTTGCATCCGTGATTGCTTTTGCTACAGGAACTTCATGGGGAACCTTCGGCATTTTGATTCCTATTGTTTCGGTTGTATTCCCTGAAACTTCAAGCCTTTTCTTTGTAGGTATTTCAGCATGCCTTGCAGGTGCTGTTTGCGGTGATCACTGTTCACCTATTTCGGATACAACTATTATGTCCAGCGCGGGAGCTCACTGTAACCATATAGACCATGTTTCCACACAGCTGCCCTATGTAGTAAGTGTTGCAGGAATTTCATTTGTAACATATCTGCTGGCCGGTTTGTTTGACCTTGGAGGCTTTGCATGGCTGTCTATTCCCGTGGGAATTGCGCTTACAATAGCATTCCTGCTCGTTATGATGAAGTTAGTGGCAAAAAAGGCAGCGGAGTAATATATTTAGGAAAACTTAATACTTATACACGGTATTATTAAGCAATATAAGTAGACGGAAAATTAAATAAAGTGTAATATCAAATGGCAGGAGTTTTTTTCTGCCATTTGTTATATAAGGGTTTTGTTGCGAACATGAAAATAATGACTAATCGCCTGGACAGGGGCTTTTATAAATATCAGAGTGAATTTGAAGCAAAAGCTTTGGAGGTTCTTCGCTCCGGATGGTATGTGCTCGGAAAAGAAGTTTCCTCGTTTGAACAGGAATTTGCTGCTTATACAGGTGCTAAATACTGTGCAGGTTTGGCTTCCGGGCTTGATGCTCTTCAGCTGGCTGTAAGGGTTTTGGGAATCGGAAAAGGCGATGAGGTTCTTGTACAGGGTAACACATATATTGCAAGTGTTATGGGTATTACAATGAATGGCGCCACACCCGTATTTATTGAGCCTGATGAATATCACCAGATTGATGTTAACAAGCTTGAAGCGGCTATAACCGACAAAACCAGGGCAATTATGGTAGTTCATCTTTACGGCGCAGCTGCAAAGATGGACGATGTAGTAGCAATATGTAAGAAACATAATTTGAAGCTTATTGAGGATTGTGCCCAAAGCCATGGAGCCTGCTATAAAGGCAAAATGACCGGTACCTTTGGCGATGTGGGATGCTTTTCTTTTTACCCCTCCAAAAATGTAGGTGCATTTGGTGATGGAGGTGCCATTGTCACGGACAATGAGGAAATCCTCAAAAAAATAAAAATGCTCAGAAACTACGGAAGTGATGTAAGATATTACTTTAAAGAAGTAGGGCTTAATTCAAGGCTTGATGAACTGCAGGCCGGACTGTTAAGGGTAAGGCTTTCGCATGTGCAGGAGCTTACCGATGAACGTGAAGCGATTGCAAAGCGTTACCTTGAGGGAATTAAGAATCCGCTTATCAGTCTTCCTAAGGAACGTGAAAATGCCACCACCGTATGGCATCAGTTTGTTATCAGGGTTAAATCGAGAGACAGGCTGATAAATTATCTTAATGAAAAAGAAATAGCTACAATTATTCATTATCCGATTCCACCTCATTTATCGGAGTGTTATTTAAGCTACGGGTATAAAAAGGGAGATTTTCCCATTACAGAACAGCTGGCGGACGAGGTTCTTTCCATTCCGATGTATAACGGAATTACTGAGGAAGAGCAGGATTATGTAATTGAAGCGTTAAATGCGTATACAGAATAAAGGGATAATTTTTAATGAGTAAAATATCAATCGTTGTACCGGTTTATTACAATTCGGATACTTTAGATATGCTTTATGCGGATATGAAGGAAAAAATTCTTCCCGTTATCGGCGATTATGAACTGGAATTTGTTGATGATGGTTCTGGGGACAATTCCTGGGAAATAATGAATAACATTAAGGCGCAGGATCCGGAGCATGTTGTTTGTGTGAAGCTTTCAAGAAATTTTGGTGAGCATGCTGCGCTTTTGGCCGGATTATCGGTTTGTACCGGTGACTGTGCC
>JAZUJC010000020.1:0-3880 GCA_045642625.1 Lachnospiraceae bacterium | reverse complement strand
AGGATTGTCTTCCTAAGACCGCTTGGCCTCCGACTTAAGTACTCCGTCGATATGCCACTTAACTCTGTATGAAGCAATAGCTGCACCGTCATCAGAAATCTCATCGACTGCAACTCCTTCAATGATTGCTTCAGCTTCCTCAGCCTCTGCTTCTTCATTTACTTCTGCTTCTGCAGTTTCTTCAATTTCTGCAGCTTCTTCAGCTTCATCGACTTCCTCTTCAGAGATCACTTCAGTTTCATCAACAATGATTTCATTTGCGGAAACATCTGCAAGCTCTTCAGCAAAAGCACGAATTGCCAAGTCGTTGTTTACAAGACCGATTACAAGAATCGCTGCAAGTAATGCTGCAAAGCCTCTTAAGATTTTCTTCTTCATTTCTTTTTCCTCCAAAACCTTCGCCTCTTTATTTATGAAATAAAAAAACCTCAATCGGAACAAAAGCACTGATAAGTCGGCGTTTAAATGATGCCGAAATGCTTATTTGTTCGATCAAGGCTCAGATGTATCGGGCGTTCCTTTATCGTTTTCATATATTAAGACTCAATACGAAAACAAAAAGGTTCACATTTTTTAAAAAAATTTTTATTTTTTATATGTTGAATAAATTTTTACCAGATTCAAAAGAATTTCAACCGCTTTATCCATTCTCTCTACGGTAATACATTCCTGCTTTCCGTGGAAATAAAATCCTCCCGTACCAAGATTAGGACATGGAAGCCCCATATATGATAAGGTTGCACCGTCAGTGCCGCCGCGAATCGGGATTTCCTTGGCCTCAAGCCCGGCGTCAGTTATTGCCTTTATTGCATTCTCCACCAGATGCCAGTGGGGACGAATCTTTTCTATCATATTATAATAGGAATCCTTTACCTCCACCTCAACGGTTCCTTCACCGTATTTTGCGTTTAATTCTTTTCCTATATTAATAGCCAAATCCTTTTTGGCTTCAAAAAGCGCCTTATCGTGATCCCTTATAATATAAGAAAGAGTTGCGTCCAAAACCCGGCCGGACATATCTGTTAAATGAAAGAATCCTTCTCTTTTCTCGGTACATTCCGGACACTGGTCTGCGGGAAGCATATTATGATATTCCATTGCCACCTTGGATGCGTTAATCATTGTATTTTTGGCATCGCCGGGATGAACCGACACGCCCTTTACCCTGACAGTCAGGGAAGCTGCATTGAAATTTTCATATTCAAGAGCATCACAGTCACCGCCGTCTACGGTATAAGCACAGTCTGCATCAAAATACTCAAGGTCGAAATTATCGGCGCCTTCACCAATCTCCTCATCGGGTGTAAATGCCACTCGTATAGGCCCATGAGGAATGTTGTCTGGCTTGGTCAATGTCTCCAGTATTGTCATAATCTCGGCTACACCGGCCTTATCATCGGCTCCCAAAAGTGTTGTTCCGTCCGATGTAATCAAAGTCTCCCCTTTAAGCTTCTTTAACTCAGGGAACTTATCGGCAGTCATTACGAAGCCCGTTTTATCATAAATAACCTTTTCTCCGTCAAAATTTTCATGAATAACGGGAACAACACCTTCCCCCGGAGCATCGTCAACCGTGTCCACATGCGCAATAAAACCAAGCTTCATGGCATCCTCATAGCCCGGTGTTGCCGGAAGAAAACCATACACATAACACTTATCGTCAACCTTTACCCCTTCAAGGCCCAGCTCAATAAGCTGATCCTTTAACTGACCAGCCAAGTCAAACTCCCCTGCAAAGCTTGGATGAGTCCCTGTTTTCTCGCTGGATGTGGTATTTACCTTAACATATTCAACAAATCGCTCGTATGCTCGCATCGTAATCTCCTAAAAAACAAACTTTATCAAAATGCAAAAATAGCGACAGGTTTTACCCTGTCGCTATCAGTATATCACATTTCATACCACTTTGTTATTTAACAACAATGTTAACAATCTTACCTTTAACGTAAATTTCCTTAACAATTGTTTTACCATCGCAAGCTGCCTTAACACCGGAAAGCTCATGGGCTTTCTTAATTGCACTGTCGCTTTCTTCATTGACATCTACTTCGATGGTGCCTTTAACCTTACCGTTAACCTGAACACCGATTTCTACGGTATCATCCTTGCAAAGGCTTTCATCGTATACGGGCCACTTTTCAAAAGCGATGGTATCGTTATGGCCAAGCTGACTCCACATTTCCTCACCTGCATGAGGGCAGATGCATGAGAACATCTTTACAAAGCCTTCAGCATATTCCTTAGGACACTTTCCTGCCTTATATGCTGCATTCATAAATATCATCATCTGAGAAATAGCTGTGTTGAATCCAAGCTTTTCAAAGTCGTCGGTAACCTTCTTAACGGTCTGGTGATAAAGCTTGGTAAGTGCTCCGTCATTGTCCTCGGTTAAGTTTTCTTCGTCGCAAATGAATGTCCAAACACGGTTAATGAACTTTCTTGCACCAACAACGCCGTCCTGATTCCAGGGCTTTGAAACTTCAAGAGGACCCATGAACATTTCATAGAGTCTTAAAGTATCTGCACCGAAATCTCTTACAATATCAGAAGGGTTAACAACAAATTCAGGGAATCTCTTGCCCATCTTAATACCGTTAGCACCAAGAATCATACCCTGGTGAACAAGCTTCTTAAAAGGCTCCTTTGTAGGAACAAGGCCCTTGTCATAGAGGTATCTGTTCCAGATACGGGAATACATAAGATGGCCTACGGCATGTTCGGGACCACCGATGTAAAGATCAACAGGCATCCAGTGATCAAGAAGCTTTCTGTTGGCAAATTCATTTTCATTATTGGGATCGATATATCTTAAATAGTACCAGCTTGAACCTGCCGAACCGGGCATTGTAGAGGTTTCTCTCTTACCCTTGATTCCATTGTGGTCATATGCTTTCCACTCTGTTGCATTTTCAAGAGGAGCCTGACCATTCTTTCCCTTGTAATCCTCAAGTTCAGGAAGGATAAGAGGAAGTTCACTGTCTCCAAGTACATGAATCTCGCCGTCTTCGCCATGGACAACAGGAACAGGCTCACCCCAATAACGCTGGCGTGCAAAAATCCATTCACGGAAGTGATAGTTTACAGTTCTCTTTGCCACACCCATACCTTCAAGCTTACAGGTAATGGCTTCTTTTGCCTCCTCAACGGTAAGGCCTGTAAATTCTTCGGAATTGATGAGCTTGTAGCCTTTTCCAAGGTAATCATGTTTTTCAAAAGCACATTCAGATACATCACGGCCTTCAATAACCTGAATCATATCGATATTATGTGCAACAGCATATTCAAAGTCTCTCTGATCGTGAGAAGGAACAGCCATAACTGCACCGGTACCATAGTTGGCAAGTACGAAATCGCCGATAAACATGCGAACCTCTTTGCCGTTTACAGGATTGATACAGGTAACACCCTTAAGCTCACAGCCTGACTTTGGCTTGTTAAGCTCTGTACGGTCAAGATCGTTCTTTTTAAGAGTTTCATCAATATATGCCTGAACCTCTTCTTTATTTTCAATGCGGGGCATCAAATCCTTTACAATCTGTCCGTCGGGAGCAAGTACCATAAAGGTGATACCGTAAATTGTTTCGATACAGGTTGTGAAAATGGAGAACTTTCCACCGCCTACAATATTAAATTCAACTTCAACACCGGTAGATTTACCAATCCAGTTTCTCTGAATATCCTTGGTTGATTCAGGCCAGTCAATTTCATTTAATCCTTCAAGAAGCTTTTCAGCAAATGCTGGCTGATTAATAACCCACTGTTTCATATTTTTACGAACTACAGGATATCCACCACGCTCAGATTTTCCATCAATAACTTCATCATTAGATAAAACAGTACCTAATTCTTCACACCAGTTAACTGGCATATCAACATATTT
>JAZUJC010000019.1:0-4780 GCA_045642625.1 Lachnospiraceae bacterium | reverse complement strand
TTCGCAATTATATGCCTATTCCACAAAAAGCACAAAAATCACCCCATTACTGGGGTTAGTCATCAACACTCTGTGCCCTATACCCCCGGCATCGCAATAAAATATGTAGTATTCATAAGACCTCATGCAGGATTAAAATATGCAGCATTCACATAACCTCACACAGGATTAAAATATGCAGCATTCATAAGACCTCACAAAGGATTAGAACTTGTAATATTCACGCGGCATCATGCAGAATTCTTTAAGCTTTTCGGCGGCCGCGTTGGCATAACGGTTTTTATTTTCTATGATGCATATTTTTCTTTCGGGACACGGTTCCTTCATTGGAATCGAAAATATCCTGTCCATATTAATCAGGTTCTGAACATACAGCGGCGGAACAAATGCAACTCCTAAATCATAAATGAGCATAGGGGCAATCTGACCCGAAGTTTCAACCTCGTAAATGGGGTTAAGGGTAAGCCCGTTTCGCTTGAATAAATCGTCATAAAACCGAAAAGTAACACTGTTTTTTGTCAGCGAAATAATCGGCAATTCGCTTATTTCTCTGAGTGATAAAGGTTTTTCAATATTTTTAAACGACGGACCTCCCATCAGCAGGTCGGTGTAGGTTAAAACAGTGGTGGAAACAAGAGGGGCTTCCATATCTTCAAATATTGAGGCGATGGAAAAGTCAACAAGTCCCTGCTTTACCAAATCAATGGCTGAATTTGAGTTGTGGTTGTAAAGCTTGATTTTTATATCCGGATAATCCTTTTTGAAGGCATTAATAGCAGGCAAAAGAACCATGTATGCGGCTGTTTCGCTGGCACCTACGGTTATTGTGCCCTTCTTCAGGCCGGACAGGGAAGTGATTTCTTCTTCGGCAGTTTCCAGCTGTTTAAAAGCGTTACTTACATAAAAGTACAGGTTTTCCCCCTCGGGGGTGAGCTCAATTCCCTTGCTTTTACGGACAATCAGCTTACAGTTCATTTCTTCTTCCAGTATTTTGATAATCCGGGATACGTTTGGCTGATTGTTATTAAGTTCTTTGGCTGCCTGTGTAATGTTTTTGTATTTTGCCACATAATAAAACATTTTGTAGTGGTTATAATCTATATTCATGCCGGTCCTCCAATGTGTGATATATAATTTGCATATAACACATATCCATATATACATTTCTAATATCTCATTGAGAATACTATAATAATTTTGCATAATCAATACTTTACGAAGAGAGGGTATAGCGTGAAAAATCGAAAAATTAAATTTGACATGAACAAGTTACTTTTGCTTTTTGCCTTGGTTCCCCTGTTTTGCGCGGGAATCATAATCAGCGTTTTGCTGGTAAAGAAGAGCAGCAGTGAGGTTAAGAATGCTACAAGCAATTCCATGCTGGCATTGATTGAAGGCTCGGGAACAGGCTTTGACCATTATTTTGCTACCAGTGAGGAAACTGTTTTAACCTTTACAAAATCTCCCATCGTAGTAAATTTCCTTAAGAACCCGGAGGATCCACAGCTTGCAAAAGAAGCACAGCAGTATACTGTTGATTTCTTTGGCGCTCTGGACGGCTGGGAAGGAATATATATAGCAGACTGGAATTCAAAGGTTCTGACTCATCCCGCCCCTCCTGTTGTAGGCAGGGTTATGCGAGAAGGGGATGCCCTTGAATCGTTAAGAAACTCCATGCTGAATTCAGACGGTGTATATGACACGGGTATCATTACTTCCCCTGCATCAGGCGAGTTAATCATTTCTCTTTACGCTCCCGTTTATGACGGCGACACACCTATCGGATATGTAGGCGCAGGAACATATGTTACGAATATAGCTGAAATGTATACAGATACATCAAGCCTGGAACTTGATTCCGCATATACATATTTCGTAGACAAAGAAGGAATCATTATTTACCATCCCACCGAGGAAAAAATCGGTACACCCATAGAAAACGAGGTTGTTGCAGGGCTTATAGAGCGCATGCAGAAGGGTGAGCATCCCGAGTCTCAGTGTGTAGAGTACAGATACAACAAAGAGCTTAAATACGCTGCTTATTATGTTGGCGTTAACGAAAATTACATCGCGGTTCTGACGGCCGGCGAGGCTGATGTATTGTCCGGATGCCGGGATATTATGATAGCGGCAATCATTATTGTAGTGGTTCTTTTTGTTATTTTTGCAGGCCTGGCAGTAGTGCTTGCCAAAAAAGTTTCACGCCCTATCGGCAAAATCACCGAGGCGGTTCTTGAAACCTCTGAAGGAAGCTTAACAGCCGATACAGATGTTAATTCCTTTGTTTATGAAGTCCAGCACTTAATTGATGCCACAAAGACACTGCAGGCCAATTTGGTTGAAATAATTGATGGTGTTAAAAACACCTCCGAAGCGGTCAATACTTCGGCCCTTTCGGTAGCGGAAATGGCTTCACTCAGCGCCGACAGCTGCGAGCAGGTTAACTCAGCTGTGGATGAACTGGCACAGGGCAGTATGAGTATTGCTGAAAGCTGTTCTCAGCTGGCTACCGAAGTAAATACCATGTCTCAGTGCTGTGACGATATTACCGATGAGGTTGGTAAGCTTTCAGATGCATCCAAGGAGATTATGAAGGCCAACGATGAGGCAAAAGAATATATGGTTACAGCTCTTGAAGCTTCTGAAAAGAGCGCTGTGGGTGCCAATGAAATTGCTGAAATTGTTGCCGAAACCAACGAGAAGATTAAGGATATTAACCAGGCCGTAGATATTATTTTGAGCATTGCAACCCAGACAAATCTTTTGTCTTTAAATGCAAGCATTGAAGCAGCCAGAGCCGGTGAGGCAGGCAACGGTTTTGCAATTGTTGCCAATGAAATCAGTAACCTGGCTACACAGTCTTCAAATTCGGCAAATACAATTCAAGGCATTGTAAAAACAATTACTGAAATGTCGGCCAAGAGTGTTGAACATGCCAAAGAAATCAAGGCAGTTATTCTTGAGCAGAACGGCTGCATAACCGATACCAACTCAAAGTTCGAGGAACTGTCCAAGCAGGTTACCTACTCTATTGAGTCCATCAACGCAATAGCCGGTAAGGTTGATACACTTTCCGAAGTGAAAGCCAGCATCAACACAAATGTTTCGGATCTGTCGGCAGTTTCCGAAGAGAGTGCGGCAAGTACTCAGGAATCCACCGCAAGCATTAACTCTATTTCACAGTCGGTACAGGACATCAGCAGTAACAGTGAAGAGCTTAAGTCATTATCCGACAATCTTTTCAATCAGGTACAATTCTTTCATTAGGTTTTAGATAATTAGCAGAAAACCCCTTCCGGACATACCTCCCGGGAGGGGTTTTCACTTTGTTCACTTATTTTATTCGGCTGTAACAGCATCTGTCTTGTAAATGAACTTAACATCTCCATCCATGGAATCATCGATTCCTGAGTAGTTTTTGTAGTTCTTGGATACTGTTGAGATGGCCTCTAAACGCTCTGTTACGGAGCCCAGGTTGTCATCTACGGCAGAAAGAATCTTTTGAATTCCCTCTTCATTGAACTGATTAAGTCCATCGGATAACTGCATTGAACCATCCTTAAGCTGGGTAATACCGTCGATTAATGCGGGAGCACCGTCCTTAAGAGCGAAAATACCGTCTGTAAGCTGACCGATACCGTCGTTAAGAGTTGCAACACCGGAGCTTAACCGGCCGGCACCGGAAGATAATTCGGATGCACCTGAGGCTGCTGTGGCAACCCCTGCTGTATAAGTCTGAAGGCCGGTATAGAAGCTCTTATAGCTGTCAAGAGAGGTTTTTAGCTCTATAACTGCCTGAGCACCGGCATCTGCTGCTGCAAGCTGTGCCTGAACTTCAGGAGCCTGCATATTTGTGGAAATGAGTTCGGCTATCTTGGCTTCAACATTGGAATCGATAGTAGCAAGAACTGCATCTGTAGCCATCTGAGCGTCAACTGCCTGATTAATGGCGGTAACGGTTGTGCTGTCAATTAACCCTGCTTCAACGGCTGCGTTGTAGGAATCCATATCAAGACCTGTAGCTGATAAAACAACACTTTCGGTAACGGAAGCCTTTACTGCGGCAGTTACGCCTGCGGTAATCTCGGGTCTCTTGGCTTCAACAGCTGCGGTAACCTGGGCAAGAGCCTGGGCATATACCGCATTGGAATCAAGAGAGGAAATAACCTGGGTTAAAACAGCTGCATAGTTATCTATGGTAAGTGTGGGAACGGAAAGTCCCTTGTCGTTTAATGAGGAGGTTGCGGTTGCAAGTAAGGAATCGAATACCTGCTTGGCACCACCGTTTAAGGCTGCATTGTTGGAGGCCAGCTGATTAAGGCCCGATGAAAGCTGTCCGGCACCTGATGAAAGCTGATTGGCACCGGTCTGAAGCTCGGCACCACCCTGCTTAAGCTTGGCTGCTCCTTCAGCCAGTTTGTTAATACCCTCTACCAGTTCTCCTGATTTATCAAGCAAAGTACACATTCCGTCATATAACTGTGAGGATCCGTCCACCAGCTGACTCATAACTTCATCAAGCTTGTCTAAGGCACCTGTTATATCATCTTCTGAAACAATTTCAGGCTTCTCTGCCTTGCTGAAAAGCTCGTTGGTGGCCAGTGTAACCGTGGTGGCCAGCTCGAAATTGTCTACATCGGCGGTAATTTCGATATAGTCGGGAAGCTCTATTTTGTCGGTATCAAGGCCTAAGCTTTCCTGCAAACCCGGGAAGGCAATTCCCATTATCATTGAGCGGTTTCCGTCGTTAATAAGCTTTCCGTTTGATACTTCGATATTT
>JAZUJC010000018.1:0-5700 GCA_045642625.1 Lachnospiraceae bacterium | reverse complement strand
AAAAGAGCTTCCGTTTCGCCCTGAACCTCTTCCATTGCAGCCATTTTAAGCTCGGAAACCGTTGTTTTTATTTTAAGCCCCGACAGGTTCCTGTGAGGATAATCAAAGCTGACTGCCTTTTGTATCTTCTCAGCCAGTTCGTTGTCCGCCTCGGTTTCCTCAAGCTCTGCTCTGGCTTCTTTTTTGGTGATTACCTGAATAGCCTCCTGAACCTCCAGCCTGTCCGGATCCAGCTCTACTATTTTGAATTTGTCAAAATCATTGTATTTAACCGGGTTTGCCACCAAATTTAAGAAACAGGTAGGCTTAAGCGCATCCGATTCGTCAAAAAAGTCGGCAGGTTTTTTCGGTGCCCCAAGCATTATAAGCTTTTCTTTTGCCCTGGTCATTGCTACATAAAGAAGCCTGATTCGCTCTCCGAGGGCAGCCTCATCTATTTTTGAAACAATGAGCTCACGCTTAATATTGCTGCGCCTGGTGCGGGCCTCGGCATCAATTGCCCTGGCGCCTATACCACTGTCGATATCCAGCACAAATTCCGAGGATTTTTCCTTGTTGTTAAAAGCATCATCCATTGCTGTAACAATGCAGATGGGGAATTCAAGACCCTTGCTCTTGTGGATACTCATTATACGAACCGTGTCGGAATTTTCGTCAAATATTCCGGCCTCACCCTCATCCAGACCGATTTTTTCAAAAAGTTCCACAAATCTCAGGAAATGAAAAATTCCCGAGAAACTGGTTTTTGAATAATCAGAGGCCTTTTTAATCAGCAGCTCCACATTGGCTTCTTTTTGCCTGCCGTCCGTACCGGCGGAAACATACAACAAATAGCCGGTTTCGGTCACCAGCTTTGTAACAAGCTCCCCGATAGGAGTATAAATACTTAACTTACGATATTTTTCTACAAAAGAAACAAATTTACGGGCAGTTTCGTCTTCGCTGTGTCTTTGGATGTAGCCGCAAAGCTTTTCCCACAAATAATATTCGTTTTCCTGACCCTCACCCCTTATTACGGCGCAGGTTTCGGGGCTGAAGCCTCCAAAAAACGAGGTCATGGCGCCGTAAAGCGGAATGTCGTTTAACGGATTGTCCAAAATCCTGAGCACGTTCAAAACATCTTGAATTTCGTGGGCCTTGTAGAAGGTTCCCACATTTTCCATATGATAAGGAATGGCATATCTGTCAAAAGCCTGGCTTATTATATCTCTGATTGCAGAGGGTTTAGCTGCAAGCACTGCAATATCCCTGTAAGCAGCAGGCCTGAGGGCCTTTTTGTCCTTGTCATAAACCATATGGGAGCCCACAAGCTTCTTAATCAGGTAGCACACAGCATCAGCCTCGTCGGCTCTGACATATTTTACTCTCCTGCCCCTGCAGTCCAAAAGAACAAGCTCTGTGGTGTTAATCGAAGGGGAATCCGCGTAATCGGCTCCCAGATACAAGGCTTCGTCATCGTTGTACTCAATACCGCCGTATTCAGGCTGCATTATTGAGTAAAATACTTTATTTACGCTGTCCAAAACCTCTTTTCGACTTCTGAAGTTTTGCTTTAAATTTATTACCCTTGAACCGACTCCCGCAGTCTCATATTCCCGCTTTTTATCCACGAAAATCTCGGGGCGTGCCAGCCTGAAACGGTAAATACTTTGCTTAACATCCCCTACCATAAAACGGTTTGGCAGCATTTCGGTTCCCTGATGAGACACTGCTGCCAGCAAAATTTCCTGTACCAGATTGGAATCCTGGTACTCGTCAATCATGACCTCATCAAACCGGTTCTGATAATCCCTGGCCACATCCGTAACGGTATAGTTATTTACATCTTCAAAGCTTTCAAGCAGTATTGCCAGAGCATAATGCTCCATATCCGAAAAGTCGATAATACCCCTGTTTTTCTTTAAACGTTCAAACTCATTTTTGTAAGCAATGGTCAGTTCGGTCAGTACCGATACAACACGCCCTGCAAGGCGTAAGCTTTCCATTTCGTATTCAGGGTCCAAAATAAGATTTTTGGCTCGTATATCGCCGAACACCTGCTTGTAATTTTCCCTATATGCCTTAACCCTGGCTTTTAAGTCGGGATTACATGCATCACGCTTTAAAGACAGCCTCGGGAATTCCAGTTCATAGGCATACTTTGAAAACTCCACAAGCTTACCGGCCTCAAGATAATCAAGCATTTTGGCATTCATATCCATGTAATCCTGAATATTTGGAATATACATGAAAGGACCATCGGGGGCCTTGGCCATTTCCATCATTTTTTCAAAATTACCGGTCCACACCTTAAGCTTATCGGCTATGGCGGCACACACCTTTTTAACTAAGGGTGAGGCCAAAAAATCTTCTTTTGTATCATAAAAATATTCTTCTTTTTGCCTGATAAGCCATTTTTCAGGCTCTGGATAGCTCATGGCAAAAGAATACAATTTGTCTATATTTTCCTCGATAGAGGTGTCCTTATCCTTAGTGACATAGCAGTCAATTAAGTTGAAAAACTCAGGGTCTCCCTTTTCGTAGGCTGCTTCCATAATGGTGGCCATGGCATCCTTTTTAAGAAGCTCCGCCTCACCGTTGGCGGCAACCCTGTAGGAAGGATCTACACCGATTTTATGAAAATTATTTTTTACCACATCAAGGCAGAAGCTGTCTATTGTCATGATGTGGGCATTGTGAACAAGGGCGGACTGCTTCTGAAGGCGCTGATTGTCAGGCTCAGCAATGAGCCTGTCTTCAATTGCCTTCATAATACGCTCTTTCATTTCCGCAGCAGATGCAGAGGTAAAAGTAACAACCAGTATACGGTCTATATCAAGGGGAGGATGCTCCTTACCGTCCCTGCCGATATAAGGA
Source organism: Lachnospiraceae bacterium (assembly GCA_045642625.1). Lineage (GTDB taxonomy): Bacteria > Bacillota > Clostridia > Lachnospirales > Lachnospiraceae > UBA1258. The sequence goes on along the minus strand of JAZUJC010000018.1, from coordinate 2,844 downwards.
TTCATAATCTGCTGAATTATACGCTCTACCAAAACAGCGGTTTTACCGGAGCCTGCAGCTGCGGCTACCAGAATATTTTCATCTCTTGAATTAATTATTTCCAACTGATCAGGAGAATAAGTAATCGCCATTGCTGTCACCTCCGCATACATTTTCTTTTGCCGCTTCGTCGGTTAATTTGCCTTCATCGCGTGAAGCATAACCATCAATATTGTCTTCAAAACGGCACACACCTGAATAGCTACAATATTTGCAGGAATCCTTTTTATCATTTATGAAAGGAGAACAGGAAATATCTCCTTCCATAATTCTGTTTCCGATACGCAATACCATTCGGTCCGTATAGTTTAACAGGTTGTTGATTTCATCAATTGTTAACATGCTCTTGGGCAGATCTTTGTCGGCTTTAATCTCTTTGATGGGTGCTACCAGAGATTCGTCGCGATACATGTTATCCAAAGCAACCAAAACCGATTCATCGGCATCGACTATTCCGGTCATTGCCAGTTTCTTACGTATTTCTTTTTTGATTTTTTCCTCGGCGGTTCCCGGAGTAACCTCAATAACAGGGTTATCCAGTGTATAGTACAAAAGTGCCGCGGGATGTACTTTTTTGCCGGGATGCTTCTTTTGCTCCATGGCAATAATTTCCGACATGTACACCTCCAGCTGCTGCTCCAGGCCAAAATAAACATTGGTAATATTTATGTCTTTCTTAGAGGATTTAAAATCCATTATTTTTACGAATATTTCACCGTCTTTTTCATATAGATCAACTCGGTCAACAGCACCGTTTAAGCTTAACCTGGTACCATCTGCCAGCTCATAACCCCTGGAGAACCTGATTTCATGCTCTGAGGGCACAAAATTACCCCTCTTAACCTGAAACTGAAGGGTATCAATTGTCCGTTTCATTACACGGCTGATTTTTTTGATGGTGTAGTTGCGGCGGGCATCGTCGGTTAGCATACCCTGCCCGTACTCAAGCACATATTCTTCCACCACTTCATCCAGGAAGGCCTCACCGTCCTCACTACTAAAATCTCCCCAGCTTAAATGATTGTCAGCCAGTTTTTGAGCAAACTTATCAAGAACCCCATGGTAGATGGTTCCAAGATCGGCCGCATTAAATTCGTCGTTGGCAGCATCCTTAAGCAGCATGCCGTATTTCAAAAAGTGAGCATATGCACAGCCGGCAAACTTTTCCATTCGTGTAATGCTTGAGTTTATAACGGTTCCGTAAATAAGCTTAACGATATCCCTGGATAAGGGAGTTGCCGAATATTCATAGAAGGCGGCATCATTAATCATATCAAACAGCCTGCCCGCATCGGTGGCTTCCAAAACCTTTGCATAAGTAGCCGCCAGTTCTTTTTCCGTTTCTGTTGCAGTATTGATGGCAGCCTTTCTGGCTATTACGCCGTATTGTCTAAGACAGTCATTTACCGAAGTTATTCTTTTGGCATCGGGAACATCGTATATATTTTCCACCTCAAGGGTGGGAAACAGCTTGCCGATTGTTCCGATTAAATAAGCAGGCTTAAGGCCTTTGCCGTCCCTGTCCGCCCCCGAATAGGAAAGAACAAGCTTCTCGGAGGGTTTACACATATTCATATAAAGATACAGTTTCTGCCTGTAGGCTTCCTCTCGGGGTGTAGGTGCCAGATCCACAGACTGAGCCTTAAAGAAATCTCTGTCCATATCCGACAAAATGCCTGCCCGTGAGGAACTCTTGGGAATATAACCATCGTTGATACCGGTAAAGAACAGAGCTTTAACCTCTTTAAGACGGGTTCTCTCAATATCTCCCACCACAATCCTGTCCACATTGGCCGGAATTGAGCCCACTGATATTTCCGAAATACCCGCGTCAAATATCTTATAAAACTCATCAATCGCCATGGGTGTATCACCAAGAAGCCCGTAAACAGTATCCAAAAGCTCCATAATCAGCTTGTATACCCTGCTGTACTCACTGTATCTTAACGTATCTCCTGCCTCATCAAATTCATCGGCCATATTTTGAAGCTTTTCGTAGGAATTGCTGTTTTTAATAAACTCGTAAAGATTTATTACAAAATCCGAGGCAGTATCACATTTCTTTTCAAGGGGGGCCAGAATCCCAACAAGCTTAACCCTGAAGGCCTCAAACACCTCAATTTCAAGAAGTGCTCTCTCCTTGTCAGCCTTGTTGTTCATGCGGTCACGCTGTGCCTTTAAAAACGGCTTATGATAAGCCGATTTACCACGAATATTAAGGCATCGCACATAGTTATCAAACCGGTCAATTTCCCCGATTTCAAAATCTGTAAAGCCGGTTCTCAAAAAATGAAAAACGCTGTCATAGGAATAATTGTTAATAATGATGTTCAACGCACTCTTTAAATATTCGGTAAAGGGATTGAGCACAATTCCCCTGGTTCGGTCCACAAAGCACGGAATGCCCAGCTCGTTAAAGCGTCTCTCAAATAAATCACCGTAGGCTTCAAGACTTCCCGAAACAATTGCAATATCCCTGTAAGCATAGCCCTCTTCTCTAATAAGCTTAAGAATCCGAAGGCATACCTCGTCTACCTCGGTACGAACATTTTCACCTGCAAAAGAAACAATATTTTGACACTTTTCCGTATACGGCAGCAGGGGATATCTAAATAGATTCTTTTCCAAATGAGTCAACTCGGCGGAATGACCAAAACGTGATGACTCTCCGGGCTCCACCAAAATGTCTGCTCCACGCTCTGCCTTTTGTTCTTTTGCCTTGGAAATAAGCCTGTTGGCGGTGGTACGTGAAAGGTAGAACAGCTTCTCCTCGCTACCAACTTCGGAAAGCTTCTCGGGGGCGGA
>JAZUJC010000017.1:0-4062 GCA_045642625.1 Lachnospiraceae bacterium | reverse complement strand
CAGATGGAAGTAGCTCAGATTAAGGAAATGATCGGAGAAAATGATTCAGCTGTTAAGCAGATTAAGGAAGATTTAAAGATTCAGAAGGCAGTAGACTTCGTAGTAGCAAATGCAAAAGAAGCTTAATTTGCCCCTGTTATTTTAGTAAGTTAACCAGTCGGGACGGTGAAAACCGTCCCGCTTATAACCTTTGGAGAAAATGGAGGTATAAAAATGAGTTTAGTACCTTATGTCATTGAACAGACCAGTCGCGGTGAGCGTTCTTATGATATTTATTCAAGACTTTTAAAAGAGAGAATTATTTTCCTTGGAGAGGAAGTAAACGAAACAACAGCAAGTCTTGTTGTTGCACAGCTTCTTTTTTTAGAGGCTGAGGATCCCGACAAGGACATTCATTTATACATTAACAGCCCCGGTGGTTCAGTAACAGCCGGTATGGCAATTTATGATACCATGCAGTTCGTAAAGTGTGATGTTTCCACAATTTGTATCGGTATGGCTGCAAGTATGGGTGCCTTTCTTTTGGCAGGCGGTGCAAAGGGTAAGAGATTTGCACTTCCCAATGCTGAGATTATGATTCACCAGCCCCTTGGCGGAGCTCAGGGTCAGGCTACCGAAATTGAAATTGCTGCAAAGCATATTCTTCAGACAAAAGAAAAATTGAACAGAATGCTTGCAGAAAACACCGGCCGTCCCTATGAGGAAATCTGCGAAGCCACTGATCGTGATAACTGGAAGACAGCCGAGGAAGCCAAGGAATACGGACTTATTGATGAAGTTATTTCCAATCACAAGGAATAATTTTGAGAAAGGTAGAGTAACAAATGTCAAAAACCGGTAAAGCACACTGCTCGTTTTGCGGTAAGCCTCAAACAATGGTAATGAAGCTCATTTCAGGTCCTGAAGGAGTGTTTATTTGCGATGAATGTGTTTCTGTGTGTGCATCAATCATTGATGACGAGTTAAACGATATTGAAAAGCCTTTAAAAAAGGGAACCGACACCGAGGGTATAAATCTTTTGAAACCCCGTGAAATCAAGGAGTTTCTTGATGAATACGTAATCGGTCAGGAAACCGCTAAAAAGGTTTTATCAGTAGCGGTTTATAATCACTACAAAAGAATAATGTCCGGTTCTGCCGAGGATGAAGACGGAGTAGAGCTTCAAAAGAGCAACATTATTATGGTGGGCCCTACAGGTTCGGGTAAAACATACCTTGCCCAGAGTCTTGCCAAAATTTTGAATGTTCCTTTTGCGATTGCCGATGCTACCACCCTTACAGAGGCAGGCTACGTGGGCGAAGATGTTGAAAACATTTTATTAAAGCTTATTCAGGCAGCTGACTACGATATCGAAAGAGCCGAGCACGGAATTATATACATCGATGAAATCGATAAAATAACCAAGAAGAGTGAAAATGTATCAATCACCAGAGACGTTTCCGGTGAAGGTGTACAGCAGGCTCTCCTTAAAATTATTGAAGGTACCGAAGCGAATGTTCCCCCTCAGGGCGGAAGAAAGCATCCTCATCAGGAGCTTATTCCCATCGATACCACCAACATTCTGTTTATTTGCGGCGGAGCCTTTGACGGTCTTGATAAGATTGTTGACGCAAGAATGGACCAGAGCTCTATCGGCTTTAATGCTACGGTTACTTCAAAGACCAACCGCGATATAAGCGATGTATTAAAGGATGTGACTCCTCAGGATCTTATTAAATTCGGCCTTATTCCCGAATTTGTAGGCCGTGTGCCCATTAATGTATCTCTTGAAGGTCTTGATGAGGCAGCTATGGTTCGTATCCTTACAGAGCCTAAAAATGCTTTGGTAAAGCAGTATAAGAAGCTTTTTGGAATGGACAATGTTGAACTTGTATTTGAGCCCGATGCTGTTTCGGAAATAGCTAAGAAGGCTATGGAGAGAAAGACCGGCGCCAGAGGTCTTCGCTCCATTCTTGAAGATATTATGATGGATGTTATGTATCAGATTCCTTCTGATGACACAATTACAAAATGCACCATCACTAAGGAATCGGTACTTGGTACCGCTGCTCCCTTAACCGAGCACGGAAACAAAAAGAAAGAAAAGAAAGCATAACATTAAAGCGTCACGGTTTTGTGGCGCTTTTTGTATAAAAATGTTATAGTTAAAAGGATATATTGATTTATTTTGATTGATAGAGAGAATTTATAATGGTAATCAGAAATGTATCACTGGAAACCGTATGCGGTATTACCAGTAAGCTTCCGGAAAATACCCTTCCGGAAATAGCCTTTGCGGGCAAAAGTAATGTGGGAAAGTCATCGCTTATCAATGCGGTTATGAACAGAAAAAGCCTTGCACGTACCAGCTCACAGCCCGGTAAAACACAGACAATAAATTTTTACAACTTAAACGGAGAAATGTATCTTGTTGACCTTCCCGGTTACGGATACGCCAATGTCAGTGTTTCAGTCAAAGAGCAATGGGGAAAAATGATAGAAAGATATCTTCTTTCTTCAAAACAGCTTAGGGCTATATTTTTATTAATTGATATAAGGCATGATCCTTCTGCCAATGATGTCAATATGTATAAGTGGATTGTGGATAAAGGGTACAGCCCAATAATTGTTTGTACCAAATTAGACAAAATCAATCGCTCGCAGGTTCAAAAGCAGCTTAAGGCTGTCAGGGAAAAATTAGGTGCCGGCAAAGAAACGAAAATGATTCCTTTCTCGGCAACCACAAAGCAGGGCCGGGATGAGATATACGCCCTGATGGATGAGATTTTAACAAAGGATATTATTTAAAGCATGAGTTCAAAAAGAAAGTATTACAAAGCATTAACAAACGTGGCCATATATCTGGTTGTCATACTGATATTTGTATTTTTTGTGCCTAAATTACTGGTGTTCTTTTTACCCTTTGTAATCGGCTGGATTATTTCATGTATAGCCAATCCGATTGTAAAGTTTTTGGAAAAGAAGATACATTTTAAGCGGAAAATGACTTCTGCAATCGCACTGGTACTGGTGCTGGCAATTGTAATTTCCATATGTTACGGTATTTTATATGTGCTGATAACCCAGGGTATGGGGCTGTTTGACAGTCTTCCCGATTTATGGAACGGCCTGGAATATGATTTGAATCAGATCGGTGATATGGTTCATTCCTGGTTTAACAATGTTCCGCAGGGTCTTGTAAGCACATTAAACGGCCTTGGAGATTCCATTGATAAGTACATGTCTACTCATATGACCGACTGGGGAACACCTGCAATTAATGCTTTATCCAACTTTGCCATGAGCCTTCCTTCGGCTATTATTGGTATTATTATGTGCCTTCTTTCTGCATATTTCTTTTCAACAGAAAGAAATAACCTTGCGGATTTGGCTGAAAAGTATTTCCCTGTAGCGATTTATTCCAAAATAGACGCAGCCTACAGAGGTTTAAGAAGGGCTGTTGGAGGCTATTTTGTAGCCCAGCTTAAGATTGAGGTGTGGGTTTTCTTTATTACCTTTATCGGTTTGGTTATTTTAGGTGTGGATTATGCGGCAATTATAGCTTTGGGTATATCATTCCTGGATTTCCTGCCTTTCTTCGGAGCCGGCCTTATTATGGTTCCCTGGGGAGCAATATGTCTGTTTAATGAAGATTATTTTGTTGGTGTGGGAATGTTTATTGTATGGGGAATCGGCCAGATTGTCAGACAGTTGATTCAGCCCAAGGTGCTTGGAGATCAGGTTGGATTAAATCCCCTGCCTACGCTGTTTCTTTTGTTTATCGGATTTGAATTTGGCGGAATGCTCGGTATGATTATTGCCGTTCCCATTGGTATTATTATTGTATCACTTTACGAGGAAGGGCTTTTCAGAGGGCTTGTGGACAGTGTCAGACTGTTAAGTACGGGCATCAGCAACTTCAGAAGGTTTACGGATGAAGAGCTTGCATCCATTGCCCCTACGGTAAAGGAAGTTGAAGAGGCCGAGGATGCGGAAGAAAGAAAAATTGACGAAATAGAGTAGTTTGTTCTTTTAATTGGGAAATAGGAGATAAGTATGAATAATCAGCCTTCTGCAGGTAA
>JAZUJC010000016.1:0-7702 GCA_045642625.1 Lachnospiraceae bacterium | reverse complement strand
ATCCGACTTCTGTCCTTATCATCGGCATTAATCCATTCGAAGCCCTTCCAGGAATTGTCCTCTCTGTACATACAAGGATAATCTCTGTAAATATCCAAAAGCTTTCCTACATATTTCTTGAGCCCCGCATTTAAAGGATTTGCAAGCATAAACCAGTCAAGCTCACGCTCTTCGCTCCATTCACGCTCCTGGCCAAAATCCTGACCCATAAACAGAAGCTTCTTTCCACAGTGGCCAAACATGAAGGTGTAACCAACTCGGAGGTTAGCATACTTATCAACCTTGTAGCCCGGCATCTTCTCAACCATGGAACACTTAAGGTGAACTACCTCATCATGGGAAAGAGGAAGAATATAATTTTCATACTCATTGTAGCTCATCGCAAATGTAAGAGCATAATGATTATCCTTTCTAAAGAAAGGATCCAACTTCATATATTCACAGAAATCGTGCATCCAGCCCATATTCCATTTGAATGTAAAGCCAAGGCCGTCATCTTCCACAGCACCTGTAACCTTAGGCCATGCGGTTGATTCTTCCGCAACGGTAATAAACTGAGGATAATTCTTGTGGATAATTGAATTTAAATGCTTGAAGAATTCAATTGCGTCTAAATTCTTGTTGCCACCATATTTGTTGGCTACCCACTGACCATCCTTTTTACCGTAGTCAAGGTAAAGCATGGATGCAACCGCATCTACACGAATTCCATCGATATGGAACATATTAATCCAATAGAAAACATTGGCAATAAGGAAGTTTTTAACCTCATTATTTGAGTAGTTGAATATCTTGGTGCCCCATTCAGGGTGTTCTCCAAGGCGGGGATCGGGATGTTCATAAACCGCTGCCCCGTCAAAATTAGCCAAACCATGAGCATCCTTGGCAAAATGAGCCGGAACCCAGTCAAGGATTACACCAATACCATTCTTGTGAAGAGTATTTACAAGATACATGAAATCTTTAGGAGTTCCGTATCTTGATGTGGGTGCATAGTAACCGGTTACCTGATATCCCCAGGAACCATCGAAGGGATGCTCGGAAATACCCATAAGCTCCACATGGGTATATCGCATATCTTTACAATACTCAACAATTTTGTCCGCAAATTCTCTGTATGAATAATAAGCTCCGTCTTCTCCGCCGGGATGCTTCATAAATGAACCTATCTGACATTCATAAATTGCCAAAGGCTCTTTGAATACATTTTTGCTATCCCTGTCACTGAGCCATTTTTCATCGCTCCACTCAAAACCTTCAAGATTTGTTATCTTTGAAGCGGTTCCGGGACGCTTTTCAGCATAATTGGCAAAAGGATCTGCTTTATATATAGCTTCTCCGGTTGCTGTTTTAATAAAAAATTTGTAAAGATCATTTTCTTTTGCACCCTCTACAAAGCCTGCCCAAATTCCTCCGGGGCCAAGCTTGGTAAGGGGTTTGTCCCATTCACGCCAACCGTTAAAATCGCCGACTACATATACTTCATCTGCGTTTGGAGCATATGTTGCAAAATATACTCCTTCTTTTCCCTCAATAGTGCATAAATGAGCACCCAATTTTTTGTAGATTTCGTAATGAGTTCCCTGTGCAAAAAGAAACTGATCATCTTTTGAAATTTCAATTGGTGTCATTATATAGTTTCCCGCCTTTACTGTTATTCTATGAAATCCTTTTCCCCAAGAATTATCATATCATTCTTATCATATCTTCTTCCGAACAGCAGGTCAAAGAAATGACCCATGTTCTTCTTTGATGCGTGTGCAATGGCTCCGTCAACAATGTCCTTAACTTCTTTTAACAGAACACTGTGAGAATTAGTCTGTCTTTCATCAATAATCCTGTGAAGAGCCAAAATACCCATCTCATCAATTGAAAATTCCTGAGCATTAGCATATTCTTCTGCTAATTTTACCAACTCGCTATTAACGAGAGGTTCATTATCAATAGAAATAGTAAACGATTCAAGATATTTACTGTTATCCATAATGAACTTGTGCTTGTGCCTTTTTGATACAATTAGGATCGCCTGCATCTTTTTATCGGGATCGCTTAATACCTTTTGAATTCCCTTTAAGGTTTCAGGGCGAAGCTCCTCGGCATCCTGAATAATAACGGCACCGTCGTATATTTTGGAAAGAGAAACCTCTGCATCCTTGGCATTTAATACACTGGCTTTAATGACACCGGATTTTCCGGTAACATTTCCGGCTTCTTTTTGCTCCATAATGAGCATTCGTCCAAGCTCTATAGCACTGTCGGTATCAGGGCTTCCGATAATAACATTTCCGGTGTTGCAGTTTCCGGATAACTTGGTCAGAGCGGTTCTTACCTGCTCTCTGCCGACTTCGTGCTGGATAAAGGATTCAAATCTTTCCCACTGCTCATCGGTAAATCCATCATCATAACCTGAATCGGATTTTAATGCTTCCTGAACTGCTTCAAGATTATCAGTATTATCACTTACAATTCCGAAATCAGGTTTAAACTCTTCGGGACTGTCCTCTTTAACCTCACCGACGGGAGTGGTATCTTCTTCGCCCACTTCGTTTACAGGCTCGGCAACCACCTCTCCGTTTTCATCGTAAACAGTCTCTTCTTCATTACTGTCTGCTTCCTGGGAATCAGCTTCAGCGGGTACATCCTTGGACTGAACCTTGGCTTCTTCTTCGGCAATCATCTGCTGCATTGCCTGTTCAAAGGCTTCAATAGCCTGCTGCTCTTCAAGATCCTTTTCCATTCCTGCCTGAGCAAACTTCATAAGATAATCGGAATCACCTGCAGCGGTCTCGGTATTGTCGGTTGCTGCAGCCTCTGTTGAATCCTCAGCCGAAGCTTCCTGCTCTGTCTGAGCTGCTTCGGAAGTTTCCTGCTCTGTTTGAACTGCTTCGGTAGTTTCCTGCTCCGGCTCCGTTACATTTTCTGTTTCCTGAGCATCATCTGTATTTGAAATATAAGGTGTTCTGTCAAAGAATAATTCCTGAGGAGTAGGCTCTGCTTCTTCTATTATTTCAATTACTTCTTCCTGAGGTGCCGCTACAGCCTCTGTCGAAACTGCTTCCTGTGCAGCTTCTGTGGCTGCAACTGCCGAAGCGGCCGCGTTTTGTGCTTCCAATTCTTCTTCAAGATATATTACTTCTTCTTCGGTAAGATTGGGACCATATGCAACTGAATCGGGATCTGCCTCAACAGATTCCTCAAGCTGTTCCAAAAGGCCGTTCTGACGGGATTCGTCGAAGTCCCTAAACATATTGTCGGTGGACTGCATAATCTTTGAACGAATACCGTTAGCCCACTTTTCCTCGGTATCGCGGCGAATCTTCTCGTATTCCAGCAATACTTCATCTATGCTGAGCTGTCCTGTAATCTGCTTTTCAAGCATATCCTGTTCAGGTACAACAAGGCTGATCTGACCGTCTCCTTCAAGAGAAAGAACATCGTCAAAATTGAATTCCAACGGTGCTGTATGAGTGAAGGGCTTAATTGCCGGTTCTTCAACAGCTTCGGGTTCCTCAATTACCTTGGAACCGCCAAGGGCCTTCTCAACTTCTTCACGGGAATAAACCAGTGTATCTGTCAAAGAAACAGGATCACTGATTTGTGATTTATTATCCTCACCAACTGATGACGGAGGATTGATTTCGGTTATATCAGGGTCGGAAATCTTTACGGTCATCGCTGCCATATCGATCATTTCATTTTCCGGCTCGCTATTTTCAGATGCTTCATCTGCCTTGGCTTCCTGAACCTGATTTGCTTCTGCACCGGAAACAGTATCCAAAGCCTGCTGCTCATCAACAGATTCTGTCTGCTCGGAAGCCTTAACTTCTTCGGAAACATTTATTACAGTAGTATCCCCGGTAACCTCTGCAGGTTCGCCGGTTACTATAGTATCCTTGGTAGCCTCTTCAGAACCGCCGATTACTATGGTGTCCTGGGTAACCTCTGCGGGTGATCCCACTACTATAGTATCCTGAGTAACTCCGGAAACAGGAATACTTACATCACCGATAACTGTTGTAGGAATCTTTTCCTTGGCAGGCTGTGAAGTACCATCATCAAAAAGAACCTCTTTAAGGTTATCTGCCAGTTCTCTTTGTAAATCAATTGTATTGTACTTGCCAACATTGATATCCTTAACAACAATTTCTTCTTCAACCTTACCGGTAAGCCTGTTAAAGAGAGACTGCTGTTCAGGGGTTAAAGGCTCATGGAGTGCCTTTAATTCAAGGGCTTTGACAACATATTTGCCCTCACCGAAATAAATAATAATCTGATTACATACTTCAACACAGGAAGATCCAAGGCCGATTCTGTGATAGAGGTATGCCAGCTCATACATCCACTTTTCCCTGCAAACATGAGAAGTATACTCTTCAAGTATGCTGGCTCTCTCTTCAAGACTGGCACCCTGAGCCTCGTAAAGCTTGTACTGAAGAATATATTTGCCGCTGTCAGTAGGAGCTACCTGCAAATATTCCTTGTAATACTCAACTGCATTAACAACATCTTCAAGCTTAATTGACAATTCGCAAAGAGAATATATAATCATTTTTCCCTTCGGATTTCTCTGGTATGCCAAAAGAAGGACATCTCGGCTGTCCTCATATCTCCTGCATATTTTATACAAGTCGCTGACAGTACAAAGCATCATACCGTTCGGAACATTTCTCCAGTCAATGGTATCAGCAATTTCTTCAGCTTCTCGATATTGCTTTTCAGCAATCAATCTTCTAATCTCTTCAGCACGTGCCTTGTATTCGTACTTATCCACAATTGCCCTCACAATCACATCCGCACACAACAACCCTGCACCATTTGCAGTTTTGAATTTGCATTTTTTACTTCTTTTTTTCGATTCGGAACCGCGGATGATGCCCATAAAGTCCCTATCCTAAAAAATTTTATCACAACATATATGCGATGTCAAAAAAAAGAAGCACTAGATTTAGTGCTTCTTTACCCAAAATTACAAAAATAAAAAGCCGTAAACCTGCATTTAAGCTAAGCTTACGACTTCCGCGTGCGCCTCCAGGGACTCGAACCCTGGACACCCTGATTAAGAGTCAGGTGCTCTACCAACTGAGCTAGAAGCGCATATACATTATTCACAACGCAAGTAAGAATATAGCACAGGATTTTTAGTTTTGCAACACATATTTTAAAAAATTTTTTACATTTTTTAAATATATTTGTAAGAGAATGACTCAACCCCTATATATAGTGTTAGATAGCCGTAACATACACAAGTTTATAAATACTTACCAAAAACAAAAAGCCGTAAAACAGGTTCGAATCAAACTCACCCTTTTCAGACAGTGCAAAAATACTCCATACCATCCCATAGCAAATCAAAAACAGGGACAGGGCAAGTAACGCCGGAACAATCAGCCCTGTTAACAGCACCATCAGCATCACCGGAACCCACAAATAGCTTCTTTTTGCAGGCTTAACTCCCCTGATACAAACACTGAAGCCTACAAACAGCACCAAAAACGGAAATATTATCTTCAGTGTCTGTGCCGATTCACCTATTTTTTCGGCCACAGTCATAGTAACTCCATAGGATTCAGCTCTAAAAACGGAAATAATATAGTCGGTTCTTTGAATCGGCATAAGAGCGCAATAAATTACAAAAATCTTGCAAAAAGAACCCAGGATATTGCGAAGACCCACCACCTTTCTTTGCCTGCAGACAATAAATGCCGGCAAGAGGGTAAGTGCCAACAGCATAAGCAAAAATACCATATCCGTCAGCAAATTGATGACCAGATTTGACTCCATACCCATTTTAAGGCAAAAAAAGTAGCCCACACCATATGCGGTCTGAGAATCATGAATGGCATAAAAGCACAGTGCCACCAAAATAATCACTAATCTGAAATTTACAAACGATTCAATCCATTTCTTCATATTGATCTCTACTATATAAAAGATAGTTACTGCATTATTCTTGATATCAGTATTGCGGCCACATACATTGCCTCAGCATATATGAAAAGGTCGGCAAATTTCTTCATATTATCAAAGACGCTGAAAATACGTGAAAAAAGAATGAGGATAACTGCTATGTTAATCATCATAATTCCAAAAGCTGCTCTGTCCGGAAAGTGAGGAGAAAGAAGCATTGCCGAATAAGCAAGCACCCCGGTAATCATTAAGATTACCTCTTTAGCCTCGGGTTTTAACCGGCAATATTTATAAGCAATCACAGCCAAAAGAATAAGCACCAAAACAGAAGGCATCAGGAAATCACAGCCGGCGGTAAGCATGGACAACAGTCTTTCTTTTATTGCTTCGCCAATAGAAAGATTACCTGTAAATTCACTTCTGACAAAATTGCCGGGAGCAAGAATACAGGCAGCACTTCCCAGTAACGAAAAAACCGCCCCTTCCCACATCCACAGCGTAATCTTCTTTTTCCTTATTCTCTTAAGATAAAAAATCACAATTATAGCCAGGCAAAAAGAAGCCGGACCCATGTTTTCGTTGCTCCAGCCGGTTATCAGTCCAAGAATTATCATCCAGACATTAATGCCGAAAAGAGGTTTTCTGACCGTTTCCCCGGTCTCCCTTATATATAGGAAGAAAAAGAACAATATCCAGGAAGTTGAGTATAAATAATTTAAAGAACCTGACTGCCAAAACATGCTTAACTGGAAATTCGGATTAAAGGCAATCATAAACACTACAGCGCCCATAAATGAAAACAGTTTTTGTTTTGAAGGCACAAACAGGGAAACAATAAAGGCCAGTACTGCTGCCGCAATTACATTTAGAATGTCAGCAAACAATTCCCCTCCCATAAGGACAAACTGAAGCAAAGTATGAGTTACACTGCGCCCGCCCCAGTTAAAATAGTGCCAAACCTGCCCCTCAAATACATCCATGGCATTTCTTAAGGGTTCATTGGTGGCAAGATTGGTAGAGTACCAGATATCATCCATCATAAATGGTGTTACACGATGATAAAGAAATTCCAGCAGTAAAATAACTGCCGCAAGAGCTATATATATTAATGTCGATAAATATTTCTTTTTCATATAATCCTGCATTTTGCATTAATCAATCCGTATTTTCATTTCCAAATATATCCCAAAAGCCTTATATAATCAAGAAAACTTGAATAACCACGGGGCATATGATATAAAAATAATTGTTTAGAAAAGGGGGTTTTACCGTGAGACTCAATGAATTATTAAAATTTTCAGATGTTGTTATACAGGCCCATGACAATCCCGATGCCGATGCCCTGGCAAGCGGATATGCCATATATCTTTATTTAAAGGAAAGAAATATACCTGTACGCTTTGTATATGGTGGTAAATTCCCCCTTCAGAAGGCTAATCTGGTGCTTATGAAGGAAACCTACGACATTCCCATTGAATACGTAAAAGAAATCGGAGAGCCCGATTTACTTCTTACAGTTGACTGTCAGTACGGTGAAGGAAATGTATTTCCATTCACTGCCAAGAATGTGGCTGTTATAGATCATCACAGAGTATCCCGTGTCTTACCTGCACTTAACGAGGTTCGCAGTAACTTAGGTTCCTGCTCCACCCTTGTATGGGATCTATTAATAAAAGAAGGTATTGATGTTAACGAGGATCCCCTGCTGGCAACCGCTAAGTCGGAGGCCAAGGGTCTTAGGAAGACAATCCTTTTGTACAACTCCTTGGCTCACAGAACGACATGGCTACGATCC
>JAZUJC010000015.1:0-12237 GCA_045642625.1 Lachnospiraceae bacterium | reverse complement strand
CTCTGGTCCATACTTTTTATTCCTTAATTGTTCGCCAAACACAAAAAGCGAATCGCATGACGGTACGATTCGCTTTAGTTTGTTTAAATATATTTTTGCTTAAGAATTAAGCAAGCTTATTAACAGCTACTGTCATACGGGAAACTTTTCTCGATACAGCGTTCTTGTGATAAACGCCCTTTGCTTCAGCCTTTGCCATTGTAGAAATTGCATTCTTTAATGCAGCTTCAGCAGCAGCCTTATCATTAGCATCGATTGCAGCATAAACCTTCTTGATAGCTGTCTTAACACCGGACTTAATAGACTTATTTCTGTCTGCCTTTGTCTGGTTTACTAAAATACGCTTCTTTGCAGATTTGATGTTAGCCAAGACTATACACCTCCATTTAAATAATCAAAATTACGAGTTAAGCGGTAGTAAAACAGACACGGACGCTTACTACACGCACTAGGATATATTAAGCGAAAAAAACGCCTATGTCAACAGTAAAATAAAACTTTTTAATATTTATCTGTGGTGTCCTCCACCGCCGTGAGAACCGCCACCACCTGAAGAGTGATGTCCGCCACCACCGCCGTGGGAACCTCCGCCACCACCCGAAGATGAAACATGCTGAGTTTTGGTAACACTCTTTCTTAAGAAAATATCCTCATTAACAGGAAAATGTGCCTTTTCATCAATAAGGTAGGTTGTTGCCTTTGTTGTAACCGTTCCCTTTTTAGACTTAAGCCTTGGAAGGATATAAATAAGGCTGACTACCAGGGCCACCCCAAAAGGAACAGACGAGTGATGAGGAAGGGCTACTCTGTTGCTTCCAAGCATATCATAGGTAAAGGTATTTACGTAATCCTTGTACGCCTGATAGGGATTGGAATCAATCTTTTCGTAAACTACATCCAGAAGATGGTCAATCATTTCTTCGGAGTATGCTTCTTCGGCAATACCCTGTGTGCCAAACCAGGTACACTGTGCGGTATCCTTTGTGGCATCAGGGTCACGTTCCGAGCGGGGAATAAATTCTTCATACCTGTTATCCACCAGGATAACACCGTCACCGCTGTCCGGAAGTCCGGTGGTGCTTAAGGGCTCATCATAGCCAAAGTCCATATCCTCCCAGAACTTATCGGCAAACACACCTACATAATCATAGGCCGATACATGGTATGGATATGCTTCCCTGTATTCCACCTCATAATCTGCAAGGGACTGATCAAGAGTAACAATAACAATGTCGCAGCAGGTCTGCTTTTCTCTCTTGGCAATGAGTTTTCTAAGCTTATCCTCTTCTTTGTCGGTCAATACATCGGCAAAGTCAAAAACCCTTTCGTCGGTGGCTCGCATGCTGTTGGTGCTTGGATAATACTTTTTTGAAGCACGACCGCTAAATATTCCCATAACAGCGGCATATACCAGGCAAATAACGGCAAAAACTATAAACAGAGCCTTAAAGTGCTTTATGTATTTAACAATCGAATCTTTCATTAAAGCACCTCCAAAAGCATCATACCGATTTTAACTATTCCAAATAGAATCATTCCCATTGTTGCACCGTATGCAACAACCTTTTTCCTGGAAACGGGAGTTTCACCCACTACCTTACCGTTCTGTCCGTTAATATAAAACTCGTAGGTTTTTCCGCCGTATTTGTAATCATACCGCCATGTGGGCAATAACGAATAATCAACCTTACCGGGATTTATGGAAATATCATTCCTATGAGGAACAACAGCTGAATAACCGTTTATGGAACCCTGAAGAAGCTGTCTTGCACTGTTTAAAGCCTTTTCCTTGGCTCTGGGCTCAAAGGTTTCAGACTCTGCATTATATATTTCCCCGTAAAAGCCCGACATTCTTGAAGGGTCAAACTGTTTAAGCTCATGGAAATGGAAGGGTTCAACCAAATCCATTGCTTCATCCTCCATGGAATATGAAGCATCCGCAGGGATATTGTCGTAGGCAGCCTTCATATGTCTCTTTATCAGATATACCGAGGTTTCCGTATAATCATACTGACCGGAGGTCCAGCGTCTGATTTTTGTTCCCTCTGCCTCGTAATCGGCCTCAGCTTCATAATCATAAAGAAAATAAGGCACATAATGACCCTTTAAATCCTTTAATGTGGGCTCCGAAAGAAAAGATGTAGGTGTAAAAATACGCTTTTTAAACTCCTGCTTCATATATTCCACAGCCTGCTTTTTGGATACCATAAAGGGAATCATGGAATCAGGCTTATAAGGACCCTCAACTCTTTCATCAAAAATCAAATAATTTCCGCAATACTCACACTGTGTGGCGCTGGTATAGGGATTTAAGATAACCTCACCACCACAGGAGGCACATACTACAAGGGAACGGTCTCCCTTCTTTTCATGGGAGTCCGTACTGCCACAGTGCTCGCAATGCATACAATGCAATTCGGGCGCATAAACCATATTGGCACCACAGTTTTTACATTGAAAATTCATATTGTCTACCTCTGCATATTCCCAAACTGATAACTACAACCACTCTTTAATAAACCCAAGCACCCTGTCCTGGGGAAGGGGCTTTGAAAAATAATAACCCTGAATATACTCAACTCCAAGATTTTTGAAGTTCATGTACTGCTCTTCCGTTTCAATACCCTCTACCACAATTTCCATGCCCAGCTTATGAATCATTTCCACCGAATATTCCGTAGCAACCTTGGCTTTCTTGGACACATCATAGGCAATTGTCAGGCTTCGGTCTATTTTAATAATCTTAAGAGGCATACCAACCACATAAGTAAGATTTGAATATCCGGAGCCGTAATCATCAAGTGAGAAGGTTGATCCGTAATTAAGAAGCCTGTTCATATTGCTTTCAAGCACCGACTGGGTATTAATTGCCGCAGTTTCGGTAATCTCAAAATTGATTTTGTGGGGAGCAATCATATACTCACCCATAATATTTGTAAATCTGTCCGCCAAATCCTCCTGCATACACTGAACAACGGAAAGATTTACCTCGATATATTCGATTCCGTATTCGTCGGTTCGATTGTATCTTATAAACTCGCAAACCTTCCTGAAAATCAGCTCGCCCAGCTTAATTATCATGCCGTTCTTTTCAGCCACTTCTATAAACTCGCCCGGCATAATGAGGTTTCCTTCCTCGTCTCTTATTCTTACAAGAGCTTCCATGGAGGAAAACTTGCCTTTTTTAATGTTATAAATGGGCTGATAGTACATTTCTATCGACTTTGTACGGATGGCCTCTTCCAATGCATGCTGCACAGCCTGGCTTCTTTTTCTTTTTCCAAGCTCTGTCTCATTGATACCTAAGGGCACACCGCCGTTTTTGCGGGCTGCAGCCGAAAAATAATGAATAACCTCTTCTATTTCCTCGGCACTTCCGTAGCTACTGATATCTTCAATATAAGTAATACTGAATTCCAGCTTAACCTTGGCATCATCTATCTGAACCGGTTTTGCAAAATTAACCTTTAACCTGCCGCAAATATCCTCAATAGCCGACACCCTGTCAACCACTATGCAAAACAGGTTGTCCTCCAGCCTGAATATTTTAGGTTCGTGAAGGGTTTGCAGAAAATCGCAAACACTGTTCAGCAAACGGTTTCTTGTATTGCTGCCGTATACCTCGCCGACTGCCATATAGTTGTCTATGGCCAAAGAAACAATCCCTCTCCTGTTGCCTAACCTTACAGACTCATTCATTAAAGTCAGAAAGCCTCTTCGGTTAAATACATCCGTGGCAAAGTCCATATGATATTCGGGATTTTCCTGCCTGCAGTACATATAAATACAGGCAACAGCCATAGCAAAAGAAGCTATCAAAATACTGTTATTCAAAAACTGAATAAAGGCGGCAATAATCCATGCACCGAGCCAAAACCAGCTTGCGGTGCGTCTTTTCTCCGAAAGCTTACCCCTAAACAGAATAGTTATTGCAACCATGGAGATAATATAAAATGCTCCCGCCGCATATGTAACATTTACATTAATTCCGTAGGTATACAGTGCACCCGAAGCGGGGTCAAAAAAGATTGATGTACGGAAAATAATAAGAGAAATCAACTGTATGCCAAGCGGTATAAGCATCAGTCTTCTAAACCTTTGCCTTAACCTGCGCGGCAGCTCCACAATCACAAAGCAAAGCGCCACATATGCCACAGTGTCTATCGTAAACAGATACAGTTCACAGGACAGCTGCACCAGTAAATCGGGCAGTTTGTCCATATAATTGATTGCAAGCACGGAAAAAATATCGCAAACAATCGATATTACTACCGACATAAGCAATCCCAGAAAAGCTTTTTCAGTTTGAAATTCAAGACGTTTCTGACCCTGACACATTATTACCACAACGGCAACAATAATCAGTCCGGCCAGCTGGAACTCTATATTGAAATTCATATAATTCTCCCAACATAAGAATCAATATATTTTATCATTTTTCTGCTTTACGTGCTATACATTTTTATAGGGTTCGATGGATTCGCTTGCCCTGTTAACTTCAAAAAGAAAATCCTTCGAGGACAACAGGCTGCACCCCGCGCCCCGAATTATTACCTGCTCAACACCATCGCTTGTTACCACCGTAATATCATACTTTTTCCCGTGTTCATGAGAGTAACGCTCAATATAATGGTCGGCAGTCTCCGCAGTCTTTGTATAAACCACCTTTATATTATGGAACGTAAGCTCCTCCCTTGGGTGGTTTGGCAGCTTATATGCATCAAAAACAAGAATGGTATTGTAACCGGTTATCCCCTGATAATTGGACACAATATCAATCAGCCTGCCTGCTGCTCCCGCCATATCCACCGAAGCCAGGTCCTTTAACTCGGGCCATGCATGAATTACGTTATAACCGTCAATAAGCATATACTTATCCCTTGTCACGGTACCCTTATAAACAGTTTCTTTTTCTTCTTTATTGACCTTTTCCCGCTGTCTCGCTATGAGCGAAGCAGAACGACCTTTATGGGCAGTATGTGAAGACCTGGTGTTTGCATAGGCTGTTTTATTGATTATTGCATCGATTTCCTCGGTAGATACAAACCACTCTCTTTCCTTCCTGGTGCCGTGATTAGGCAAAAGAACCTGCTCTTCCATAGAAGCGGCCCCCTCCCCTGACATAAGCGGCAAATGCATAAACCGGTGAACCTCATTCCAGGGCACCACCACACCGGCACCATGAGAGCAGAATACCGAATCCGGAGTATTTCTTAAATCCGCTTCGGGATTATAAGCACGCTTTAAAACAACCTCCTCGCTGTTATGGCATTTATCATAGCCTGCCACCACCAGGCTGATATGACCTTTACCCCTTGTATAGGCCATTACATCCTTGGCATAACCGTTAAGCGTTGCCACCGGGCCCCGGCCGGTCAGCAGTGACGAACCGTTTATGCTCTCCGACACGGTAGTGGTGCAAAACATCCTGTCCAAATCGGTCATCGCACGACCCACCATACCGTCCGGAACCTCCAGCGTAAAATCATAATAAGGTTCCAAAAGAAGGCTTTCTGCCTGCATAAGTCCCTGCCTTACGGCTCTGTAGGTGGCCTGTCTGAAGTCACCGCCTTCAGTGTGCTTAATATGAGCCCGTCCTGCCACCAGAGTTATTTTCATATCTGTAATGGGGCTTCCGGTAAGTACACCCCTGTGTTCTCTTTCTTTTAAATGGGTCATAATCAGTCGCTGCCAATTAAGCAGAAGGTCATTTACACTAACCTCCGACTCAAAAACAAGACCGCTTCCTCTTTCAAGAGGTTCCATTTTAAGGTGAACCTCGGCATAATGTCTTAAGGGTTCAAAATGTCCCACACCCTCCACCACATCAGTTATTGTTTCTCTGTAGGATATTTTGCCCTGTCCAAAAGAAGCTTCTACTCCGTAATCATCTTTAAGGCGCCTTGTCAGTATTTCGGTTTGAACCTCTCCCATCAGCCTTACATGTATTTCCCTAAGGCTTTCATCATATTCCACATGAAGTCCCGGTTCTTCTTCCTCAAGCTCCAGCATAATTTTGTGCATCTTTGTTATGTCAACCGTTTTATCAAACAAAACCGCATATTCCAAAACCGGCTCAAGGATGGGCAGTCTTGATGCCTCTCCCTTTCCGAACACCATACCAGGAGCGGTTTCGGTAAGGGCCGGAATTGCAACTATATCTCCGGCAAAAACTTCTTTTGCCGCTTCATATTTACTGCCCGAATAAAGCCTGAGTTCATTGATTTTCTCATTGCCAAGCATATCCTTCACCTTAAGGCTGCCTCCGGTAATCTTTAAATGGCTTAATCGAACTCCCTGACTGTCTCTTGTTATTTTATAAACAACGGCACCAAACTCCTGCGGATATAACTTTTCCGGTGCAAGCCGGCATATGGTACCTGTCAGCTCTTCTATTCCCTCCTGCTTTAAGGCCGAGCCAAAAAGGCAGGGAAATATTTCGCGTTTTGAAAAAGCCTCTTTAATTGATTCAAAAGAAACGCTTCCGGTATCAAAAAATTCATTCATCATAGCTTCGGAAACCGATGCAACGCTTTCAAAGAAAGACTCTCCTTCCGGAGAATTATCCGATTCCGCAGATGTAGACTCATTTATATCTTTAAGATAAGAAAAATCCACCACCGAATCCGACAGTTCCTTCTTAAGATTGTCTACGACATCGGACCTGTCTGTATCAGGCAGATCCATTTTATTTACAAAAAAGATTGTGGGAATACCGTGCCTTTTGCATAAAGACCACAGAGTCTTTGTATGGCCGGATACACCGTCCGAAGCGGATATAAGCAAAATTGCCATATCAAGCACAGAAAGAACCCGCTCCATCTCCGCCGAAAAATCCGTATGCCCGGGAGTATCGATAAGCACCACTTCAAGATCTCCAAGGTTAAGCCTTGCAGATTTTGAATAAATGGTGATTCCCCTCTCCCTTTCGGAAACATCGGTATCAAGATATGTATTTTTCGAATCAACCCTGCCCAGAGTTTTTATAGCCCCCGCCTTATATAAAAGCGCCTCGGAAAGAGTTGTTTTTCCTGCATCCACATGGGCTAAAAGCCCTGCACAAATCTTTTTACTCATAGATAACATATTAACACATTTTTCACTCATCCCCAAATGGCAAAAAATATGCTAAAATTGCATTTATCGGTTTTCTTTTGCCAAAATCGGATACAAAAAAGAAAAAACAATGAAAGTGGGATTGATATGTACCAAGAGGTTGACATAAGTTCAATTACAGACGGTAAACTTTATAGCAAAAATGATTTGGTGAAAATATCCTGTAACGGCTGCCTTGGCTGCCATGAATGCTGTTCAACCGTTGCCGACACCATTCTCCTTGATCCCTATGACATCTACAACCTGTCAAAGGCGTTAAATAAAACCTTTGCTCAGATGATGGAGCAGGAAATTGAAATACGAATGGTGGACAATGTTATAATCCCCAATATTTTGATGCAGGAAGGCACCAGTTCCTGCAAAATGTTAGATAAAGACGGGCGTTGCAGCATTCACACTTTACGCCCCGGCTACTGCCGCCTTTTCCCCCTGGGGCGCCTTTACAATGATGAAGGTGATTTTAACTATATAATCCAGGTTCACGAGTGTGATTACCCCGAAAAAACGGACGTTAAAGTCTCCGACTGGCTTGGAATAAATGACCTTGGCAAATACGAGCAGTATGTAAAAGACTGGCACCGGGTAATAAAAAATCTTACGGATTACCTTTCGGAATGCGACAATGAAAATACCATCGCCAAGTTTTCCTGGTTACCCGTAAGATTATTTTTCGAACCTCCCTATGATACAAACAGGGATTTCTATGAACAGTTTTATGAGCGCCTGGCATTTATGAATAAGCAGGCTTAATATTCACTTAGTATCCTGTGACCTCCCCCTTAGGCGGAGGTCATTTTTATTCCGCTACCTTGGAGCTTACAATGTTGAAGTAAGCATTTGAAGTTACCCGGTACAGAATCACATATATTGCTGCAAAGCAGACAAAGCTAATAACACTTGTTATTATAAACAATTTGTCATTATACAGGTTGAATATATAAAGCATTTTCTTAATCATCGGAAATGCAAAACAGGTATGTACTCCTGACATTGCAAGAGGAAAAAAGAAAACCGTCAACATCTGTGAGTTAATGCTTTCACGTATCTCTTTCTTTGTCATTCCCACCTTTTGCATAATATCAAACCTTGCCTGATCCTCGTATCCTTCCGACACCTGCTTGTAGTAAATAATAAGAGCTGCGGCGAAAATAAAAATCACGCTCAGAATAATTCCAAGATAAAACAGTCCGCCAAATGTAGAGAAAAAGTCCTCCCGGTTCTCTTCTCTGCCGTTTATATAATTTCTGCTTCCACCTATTTCTTCACGATCCGGAAATTCATTTCTGAAATCCCGGGCAAATTCCACCTTTTCACTATCGGGAAGGTCAATATCAAATCCATACTCAAGAGAATATGTAAGCATATGCTGGCCCGATTCATTCTGAAGTTTTGAAAACTCTCCGAGAGCCTCAGCCGTTATATTATTTAAAACAACAATCGCTGCATCCACAGGCGAATGTCCGTTTAAACCGATAACATCGTCCTCGATGATTCCTTTCACTTTATATGTATTTCCGCCATCAAAAATCAGCTCATCATAACCGTAATTTCCCTTGCTCATATATACCAGAGCTTCGCCGTCCTCAAGCTCATAGGAATCATTCGTCGCAGCGTTAAAATCGCTTAACGAAACAAGGTTTACCATCACCACAGTACTAAGGTCACGGCGCATTTTATCTTCGTCCATTGAGCAGACAAACACATTCCCCTTAAATACTCCTGCCACAGAAGCAGCCTTGTAATAATAATCCTTTATAATTTCTGTTCCGTATTTTTCGGCAAAAGAATATGACAAATCACGTACTTTTTCATAGCATTCGTCCGAAGCACATTCGTCGTTGCCGTAATCATCATAAACACTGACATTTATATCATAGGGATACTGTGTTTTAATTGCATCCTCACTTCCGAAGTACAGGCAGGAGGATGAAGAAAGCATTACCAGCACCATTGTAGCCAGAATACATATTGAAGCCAGTCCCGCACCGTTTCTTTTCATGCGGTAAACCATCGATGATACCGACACAAAATTGGCTTTTTTATAATAAAACTTCTTATTTTTCTGTAAAAGCCTGCAAAACAGCACCGACCCTGAAACCATCAAAAGATAAGTAGCCGCAATAACCATTATTACAGCAACAAAGAACGTTGCCAGAGCATCTAACGGATTCTTAATATTTACCGCTGTATAATATGCCACTATCAATATTACAAGTCCGAGAATTCCCAAAAACCAGTTACCCTTAGGAGGCTTTTCACCCTTTCTTTCACTGCCTAAAAGCTCTAAAGTACCCGAAAATCGAACCTGCCTTAAACCGTTTAAATACAGCAAAAGAAAAATGATTCCAAACAAAATAAGCGACTGAAAAATACCCTGCTTTGAAACAATGAATTTATAGCTTAGTTCCATTTTCAACATATTTAACAGTGCAAGCTCGGCAAACTTGGAAAGCAAAATGCCGATTAAAAGTCCTCCGGCCAGTGAAACAGCCCCTACAATCAGACATTCAAGAAAAAGAACCCTGCCTATGTTTCTTCGGTTCATACCTAAAATGTTGTATAAGCCAAATTCTTTCTTTCTCCTTCGAATCAGAAAGGAATTGGTGTAAAAAAGAAAAATTACAGCAAAAAAAGCTATTACAATGCTTCCAAGTGACAGGCAAAGCTGAGCGTTATCCCCTCCCTTGAAGCCGCTTATCGTTTCATTTGTCTGAAGAAAAACGATTATATAATACATCATCACCATGCCTATGCAGGTGAGAATGTAAGGAAAATACATCCTTTTGTTCTTCCTGATTCCATCCACGGCCAGGTTAAAATAAAGTCCTTTTTTCATTTACTCATTACCCCCGTTTGAAATTGCCAAAAGAGTAAGGGTGTCCGATATTTTTTGATAAAGCTGCTGACAGGTATCATTTCCGCGATATAACTGGTGAAATACTTTACCGTCTTTAATAAATAGAACACGGTTGGCCATGCTGGCTGCTTTTGTGGAATGGGTAACCATTAATATGGTCTGTCCAAGCTCATTAACCTCACCAAAAAGCTTTAAAAGTTCATCGGAAGACTTTGAATCCAGCGCTCCCGTAGGCTCATCAGCCAATATAAGCTCAGGGTTCATAATCATGGCTCTTGCTACTGCCGCCCTTTGCTTCTGACCACCGGACACCTCATAGGGATATTTCTTTAACAAACTCTCTATTCCAAGTTTTTGGGCTATGGGAGCCAGTCTCTTTGACATTTCAGAGTGTTCGATTCCCGCCAGTACCATAGGAAGAAAAATATTATCCTCAAGCGTAAATGTATCCAGCAGATTAAAGTCCTGAAAAACAAATCCCAAATGATCACGTCTGAACTGGGCAAGCTTGGAATCCTTAATAGCGCCCAAATCATTACCGTTTAAGCGCACGGTACCTGCCGTGGGCTTATCCAGTGCTGCAATAATATTTAAAAGTGTGGTTTTGCCGGAACCCGACTCACCCATAATAGCTACGTACTCTCCCTTTTCAACCTGAAAGCTGACATCCGCGAGAGCTTCCACCTGATGTCCACCGCTTCGTGTAACATATACTTTTTTAAGTTTACTTACTTCCAATATACTCACTTCTTTTTCCCCTTTTCTAATGTGTTTTGCTTAAATGCTATACACTGATTATAAAAACAGGAGAAATGAAGCGCCATCGAAACGCCTTACATTTCTCCCCTGAAACTTACATTTTTGTAAGATGAAAACCTGTCTAGTCATTAACATTTATTTTCTTACTGTTGAGGAATACCCTGATTTTGGTGCCCTCTCCCAGCAGTGACTCCGCCTTTATATCAAGTCCAAGGCCATCACATATTCTTTTGCACAGATATAAGCCTATCCCTGTAGCCTGTTCATGTACCCTTCCGTTAAAACCGGTATATCCCTTTTCAAATATTCTGGGAAGATCCTCCGGAGCAATTCCGATACCGCTGTCCTCAACCACAAGCCAGTCATTATCAACATAGATGCGAATGGAACCTTTCCCCGTATATTTAAGCGCATTTGACAATATTTGCTCAAGGCAAAAAGAAAACCACTTCTCATCTGTGACAATCTTTTTGTTTACAGGCTCATAATCAAGGCTTAGCTTTCTGTCAATGAATTCAGAAGCAAATTTGCGCACCACCGGTCTGATTATATCGTCAACCTCGCGCTCGGCAAAAAGATAATCACTTGTATCAAAATCAAGTCTTAAATAGGTCAGCACCATGGCCACATACTGTTCGATCCTGGTAAGCTCCGAATTAAGCTTCCTTGCCTCAACGGAATCCATTGTCCCCAGTGTAAGGCGCATTGAGGCAATGGGCGTCTTAATCTGATGGGCCCACAGGGTATAATAATCCATCATCTGCCTGTAACGATTCTCAGCCTCGGAAGCGGTTTTAATCCTCTCATCTCTTAAAACACCAATCAGCTGCTGATAATCCTCTTCCAGCGCATCAGACGCAGCGGGAAGAGCAATTTCCGGCTGCGAAATACATTCCATAAGCCGCTTAAAATCCCTTATCCTGCCCCTCCGCTTATAATATCCGATCAAAAAATATATAAGACACAGGGCTGTCACAATTACCGTCGGATAAAGAATCACCATGGGATGCACTTTATATAAAATCCCGGTAACAGCAAATACTGCCAATATCAAAATCAGCATAAGTATCTCTGTTCTTTTGTCCTTAATATAACCCTTCATATTGCTAACCTACTATATAGCCTTCACCAACTTTTGTAGTGATAAAATCCACAAGTCCCTTTTGATCAAGCTTCTTTCTTAGTCGATTTATGTTAACCGTAAGTGTATTGTCATCCACAAATGAATCCGTTTCCCACAAGCTTTGCATAAGCTTTTCACGGCTTACTACCTTCCCCTTATTTTGCATAAGGCAAAACAATATCCGGTACTCATTTTTAGTAAGGTCAATCTTTTCACCGGAATAATTTAACACCTGCTCGCCCGTTTCAAGTATGGCATCCTTATGAGAAAGAACCCGGGTCTCATTTACAAAATCATAGCTTCTTCTAAGCATTGCCTGCACCTTGGCCATCAGCACATTTCCGAAGTCGGAGGCCAAGCGGGCTTAGGAAGACAATCCTTT
>JAZUJC010000014.1:0-21298 GCA_045642625.1 Lachnospiraceae bacterium | reverse complement strand
CAGAATAACAGGTAAGGTACAAATGAGAGTATAAATCAGAAGAAAGAAACCTAATACAATCTGACCAACTCCGCCTTTTTCAGCTCTTGAAGGAGCAATATCTAAATTTTTCTTCTTTGCCATATTACACCTCCTAGAACAATGCGTTTTCAGGTTCAATCTTCTTAACCATCCAGTTAGCAAACAGCATCAGCAGCAAGCCTACAACAGACTGGAACAGTGATGCAGCTCCGGTAAATCCGAAGTTGGAACCTGTCTTAATCTGGTTCAGGATGTATGAGTCAATAACCTGTGTATAAGGATATAACTTACCAACGTTACGTGTTACCTGATAGAACAAACCTGTATCGGATCTCATTACGTTACCAACTGAAAGAAGTAACATAACTGTAATCATAGGGATAAGAGAAGGAAGGGTAATATGCCAGATTCTTCTCCACTTGTTGGCTCCGTCGATTTCAGCTGCTTCATAAAGCTCTGAATCAACACCGGCAAGAACCGACATATAAAGAACCGAACCGTAACCGGTATCTTTCCAAATCTTAGTTATAAGCAAAATCCACGGCCAGTTTTGTGCACCCGTTTCTACGCTGGCGACGCCTTGCAATGCGGGGAACAAATGAACCAAAGGACCGTTGTCCGAAACAATCGCTGCAACGATGAATGTTACTGCCGCATAAGAAATGAATACGGGAACAATCATCAGGGTCTGCATTGTCTTAGCAACCTTCTTGAACACGAACTGATCGATTGCAATAGCAAGTGTTACATTTAAGAAAGTACCTACTGCAGTAAACAGCAAATAATATAATACAGTGTTTCGGGTCATTCTAAAGAAGATATCCTTAGAAACAAGCAAGCTCTTGAAATTGTAAAAGCCATACATATCTGCCCAAGGGCTTCTGTATATTCCGTCAGTGAAGTTGTAATTCTTGAATGCAAGAATCAAACCTGTCATGGGGACATACATAATAAAGAAAAGAATAAGAAATACCGGAAGAGCCAGTACTACATGTGCTCTATGCTTCCATGTGTTTCTAAAAAACTCCTTCATAGTAACCTCCAAACAACAATTTACTTAATCGTTTTCGCACTGTAAGAATATAACATTTTTTACATTCTTGCAACACTTTTTTTACTTTTTGATGTGCAATCAGTACATATTTGGACATAATTAATATTTTTTTATAGTACTTTTTGTCACATATTACCTAACAGAATTTATTCGGTTTTTATCGCCCCATTTAATCACTACTTAATCGTTTTCTTTGTAAACGGCTTTGTTATAATCCTAAACAGCTTAACTATTCGAAATCTTTGGGGCAAAACAAGCATCCATATCCAGGAGTATGCTTTATACAGCAGATTCTTTGTGGTGTATTTTTTGCCTTTTCTTACAAAAGAAACCATTTTACCAAGCATACACTCCACAGGAAGCGGGCCTTCAACCTCCTGCTGTCTGTCACCCACCATATAAATTCCCTCCGGTTTGACTTTAACCACCCGGTGAATTACCAGCGGCCCCCCCGGTCTTCTGTACACCATAACATCCCGGCGCTTAATCTTTTTAAAATCCGGCGTGATTACCGCCTGATCCTCCGGAGTCACAAACAACGGAAGCATGCTGCCGCCGATGGGGTTAATCTGCACCGTCTGTCCATCTCTTAATGTCTTTTCTATATCGATTTTATTATCTGTATTATTTTCGCTCATAATCGCTGCCCCAACTTTTCACTGTATAAACAACCTGTACTATATTCTTATGTATAAGCAAACCGTACTATATTCTTAATGTATAAGCAAACCGTACTTTATTCTTAATGTATAAGCAAACTGTACTATATTCTTATTAACAAATCTATTTATATGATATACTAATCATATGAAACAAAACAACGACTATTATCTGGCAAAACTTCATAACAGTTACTGTTTTATCCCCACCAGGCAGGCCGCTGCCGATTTCAGACCGGTAATATCCACCAACAAAACCGGCGCTTTTTTGTGGAATTCTCTTAAAACCCACCGTTCAAAAGAACAGCTTCTTTCTCTGGTGCTTGAGGAATATTCCACTGACGGTGTACCCTTCGAAAGCATCAAAGCCGATATTATCGCTTATCTTAAAATACTGGTGCAAATAGGAATCATAAAAGAGGACGAGGAGCTCGTTGAAAAGAATTCAAAAAAGCCGGATTCGAAAGCTTTAGAGCATAAGACTCTTCCCAAATATAACATAAATATTGCCGATACGATTATATCAATACACGGCGACAGTGCTGTATTGCCCCAATATGTAAGTGACTTTTCATGCAGTGACTGCCTCGATGACGAGCGCAAGGGTTTTCAGGTGTACCTAATCCCCCACAATCCATCGGCCGATGACTATGATAACCCAAAATCTTCTTCTGGCAATAATCATATAGAGGTGTCCGATGCTTTCCTGTCGGGCGACTACGGCAAAACCATTATCAAAAAAGAGGAAGCTCTGATAAAAGAATCAGATACCTTTTATATTATTGAATACACCGATTTGGTATTTACCGGTCCGATTTATATTAACAAAACTACATGCGAAACAATGATTTTATATAAAGAACCAGGCAATCCGGCTGACATGGTTACACTTCGCCACGAAATAGGCCTGGTAATCAGGGTTCCGTTTCTCTTAAAGGTCACCGGTGAAGGTGCAATGATGCTCCATTCGGCCTCTGTCTTATATGATAACGAGCTGGTGCTTTTCTCAGCACCCTCGGGAACCGGCAAATCCACCCACGCTGCACTTTGGAACAAACTGTTTGATGCCCCCTCGATTAACGGTGATACAAACCTCATAAAGATAGAGGATAACAAGGCAATGGTGTACGGAACACCCTGGTGCGGTACTTCCCAAATATATACCGCAAAATGTTATCCCCTTAAGGCCGTAATGTTCCTAAAACAGGCTCCGGCCGATGCCGCCCATCCCCTTACCGTTCAGGAAGCTTCACTTAAGCTTTTTGCCCGGCTTATTAACCCTTTATGGAATCATGCCCATCTCGATTTACTGAGCAAAAATGTGGAAGCACTCTCTTTGATCATTAAATGCGGGTTTTTGGAGTGCACAAAAGAAGACAGCGCAGCTGTTGTATGCAAAGATTTTATCTACGGACAATAAACAGACCATACAAAAAGGATTTCTCATAAACCGGCCGTTAAATGATATGCGTTCAGTATTCAGCACATATCAAAGGCATCGGTTATCGGGAAATCCTTTATTATTTGTATTTATTTGTGTACATCAGAATATAAGGCAAAAACCTTCCCGGACATCTTATAGGAAATCTTATAAAGCATATAACCGCCCTTTAATAAAACTCCCTTTCTGTCGCCCTTGCTTCCGGCCTCGTCAATATATCCCCTGACCTTTCCCAAGGCCTTCATCGCCTCTTCGTTTCCTTTTTTTTCATATTTCCCAAGTAAAAAGAAACCGAAAGAAATAACCGCATCGTAGGCACATCCCTTAAGCTTTGGATAATTGCTTTCATAAAACAAAGCATTTTCTTTTCTAAAGCGCAGGCCGTCAATCTGAGCCATGGAAAGAGGCTGCCTGCTTATAGATGTATCCGAAACATAATATTTATAATTACAGTCAGGGACAACTACCATACAGTTTACTTTTTCAAGAAGCTTGGGAAGCAGCTCCAGGTCCTCATACAGACATCCGGTTCGATATTCCAAACCGTCAAACAGACTTTTTCTGACAAGCTTGCCCCAGCAATGATTATTGTTAAGTGCCTGCGTTAAAAAGAATCTGTGCATTGCCTCTTTGTTATTAAAAACCGATTTTTCGTAGCTGTGTATCTTTCTTTTGCCCGACTTACACAAAAAATATCCGGAAACCACCATATCTGCCTGTCCCGACAAAGCCTCTTTCATCATGGTCGAAACATACTGAGGCAAAAGCTCATCGTCACAGTCCACCGTGGCAACCCATTCACCCTCACACTCTTTAAGAGCCAGGTTACGGACCGCAGATAATCCCTTTTCAGGGCACCTGAAAAATTCTATCCGGTCCGATGTCTCCATAAATTCACCTATTATTTCCACCGAATTATCGGTGGAGCCGTTGTCTACCACAATAACTTCAAAATTAGGATAATCCTGCTCAAGCACGCTTTTTAGACAGCGCCTTATTGTTTCCCCACCGTTAAGGCACGGAATATAAATACTTACCAGAGGATTACTGTTCATCAGCTTCCTCCTGTTTTTCCGTATTTTTAAGTGTCAGTTCTCTGTTGTTGATTACATACACCTTATCACAAATATCCATAACCTCAGGGCGATGGGTTGTAACCACAATTGTCCTTGGATAATCCGCCTGCATAATATTATCAAGCACTCTTCTCTCCGTATCCATATCCAGGGCAGAGGTTGCCTCATCCAAAAGAAGAATCGGCGAACGCTTAATTAGCGCTCTGGCAATGGCAAGACGCTGGGACTGACCTTCGGACAAACCACCGCCCCGCTCCTTAAGCTCGGTATTAATTCCCTCAGGAAGCTTTTCCACAAAATCCCAGGCGCAGGCCAGCTTTAATGCCTCTACGATTTCTTCGTCGGTTGCATCTTCTTTAACATTACGCATATTCTCGGCTATTGTGGATGCAAACATGGTATTACCCTGGGGAACATATGCAAACAGCTGCCTTGTGGCTGCTGTAATATTCATGGTTTCTTCGGAATCGGCAGCCTTCAAAAATGCTTTACCGGCTTTGGCATTGATTATTGCCAAAAGAAGCCTAAGTGTTGTCGTTTTGCCTTCACCGGAGGGTCCCACAAGGCCCACCACTTCTCTTGGACCTGCTTCAAAGGATACTGCATCCATTACCCTGTTTCCGTTCATGTACGCAAAGTCCACATTTTGAATACTGATACCCACACCATGTTCACGATGCTTATCAAGGAACGCTGCAACAGTCGCATCGTCCGAATAATCTTCTTTAGGAAGCTCTACAATTTCCATTACCCTTCCCGCACTGTTGGCAACACCGATGGTAGCGGGCACAAGGCTGATCAGCCCCTGGGCGGTTCCGGAAAGCGACTGTGAAAGAGCAATAAACATAGTCATGGAACCATATGAAATAGCACCGTCCCATACCCTGTAAACACCCCAGCCGTAAGTGGAGTAGGTTACAATCTGAGACACTACAGTCAAAAGAATAGAGTTTATGATAGTAGTTCTTTGAAATCTAAGCCTGGAATCTCTTGAATCCTTTTGATAACTGCGAAGCTGCTTTGAATAAAGCTTGATCATATCAAGTGCTTTTACATTCTGAATATTTGAAAAAGAATCCTGAGTAAAGGAAGACATCTTGGCGCTAACCTCTATAGATTTAAGATTGGTCTTTCCGATTCTTTTAAGGTTACGCCTTGAAACAAAATAGCTTAGCGGAACACTTCCCAATGCAAACAGTGCAAAAGTAGGATCCTGAGACAGCACCATATAAAGAGCCATACCGAATCTGAACAAATAAATTATATAATTGGGAATAGTGCTTAACAGACCCGAAGCTACCGATGCGGCATCTCCGGACCATCTGGAAACAATATTTCCGGAATGATATTTTGACAGGGATTCCCAATCGGTTATCATAATTTGATCGTAAATATCTGCCTTAACGGCATTTTCGATTTTAGTGCTTATAACCACATTTATGTAAGAAGAAAGATTGTTAACCGTAACGATAAGCAGCTGAAGACCGATTAGCATTGCAAAGGTCTTAATCAAGGTACCGGTCTTGTGACCTGTGACAATATCTACCAAATCCCTGGATACAAGGCTTGATAAAATAGCCGCAAAAGCCCCTGACATTCCCACCAGTGTGTAAATTGCTATGCCCGGAACATGCTTTTTGCCATAGCCGAATATCCACTTAAACCTTGTAAATGTGGTTCTAAGCATTGACATACCATTATTCTTTTTGTCATCGCTTTTGCTTTCTGTCTTACTCATAAAACCATTATATTAATATCTTATTTTTCATGCAATAAAAAAAGCGCTCCCTCACAACGAAGGAGCGCAATACTGTCGAATAATAAACTCACTGCCACAACTGAATATTCAATCCGGGCAACAGCCTTTAAATACAACTATGAGCACTGAATATCAAGAATCCAATCCTTACCGTTATCAATCTCGATATGGGTTCCGGTTTCATAGTAAGATCCCTTATGAACAGAAGTATCATGGTCATCACCGGTCTCACTGAATACTACGTTATTAAAGCTGAACTGGAAGGATTCACCGGCATTAAAATGTCCAAATCTTTCAAATACGATAGTATTTCCACTAACAGACATCTGAGCAGGACCACCTGAACCGCCAACAGAAATAATATTTCCTTTTCCAACAAAGGTAGCGGTTACTTTAATCCATTCGCCGGTCATGTTGGGATCTGCCTTAAGATCGATTGACAAATCCGAATGAGAACCTGAATTGTGGTTTGACCAACGGATTGTACCTGTAATTTTAGGATCACTGCCGCTTATGCTTGCGTAAACGCCTTCAAAAACATCACTATTTGCAATAACTAAAGGTCTTTCATAATTAGTCATAATAATAATCCTCACATTCTTAATTCATGTTAACAAACACCTTGAACCAAGTCTTTCATACATAAAGACGGAACTTTTATGCCCAAAGGTTCATTTTTTTCACAATTTTATTTCTTTTTTTTGCATTTTTTATATATACAGAGGTTTTTTGACCCCGTATTTTCCTGTTATTCCTTAAAAAAATAATAATTGTTGCTAACCATAATATCGGCCAAATCAGAAAAATCTTTGAGGCCCGGGGATAATTTTCCTTCATTCTGTAGTGAACCTGGCTAATAAGCCCCCGAATTCCCGGCTTTGCAGTGTTAACAAGCCGCCCTTGCTCCAGCTCACCAAAATTCCCCGACGCCAGTATATCTTCAAGGAAGTCTGACAAAGCCTCACTATTGGCATTAATAAATGAATTAATATCACCGTTCCCGGAATCTCCTACCAATCGGTTGGCAATCTCCTCACGTAACCCAAGATATTTATAAGCCAGCGCCACACAGAAGTCGGAAAAGCCTTTCACGACACCTTCCTCCACCAGCTTCCTGTATTCGCCAATATATTCAAAGCCTTCATCCCGGGTTTTATTGAAAAACACGGTAAGATCGCACAGGCTCTTTATTCCCATTCCGCTTGCCAGGAAATGCTCCAGGGCATGCAAAAGAAGGTAAAAACCATTAATAGCGGGAGATAATCCCTTTGCCCTGCACCCAAACAGTTCAAACTCCCGAAAGTTTAACTTTTCCGAAGAAAATGATTCGGCAATAACCGCATTGAGGTTTTGGCTTTCAAAAGGACGCACCGGCTTAAAATGCAGCTCCAGCATAACCTTTCTTGGGCTTATGAGCACGATATGGTGACCGGACTTTTCATCGGTTTCATCAACCTTCCAGCCGTTTAAATTAAATACCGTTATCGCGTCATCCAAATCCGATGCATTTTTAAGCAGTAAATCCACATCCCCGGAGGAACGATATTCGGGTACGGGGTACATTGCCGCTATCCCGATTCCCTTAAGCACTGCTGCCTCAATCCGGGCTTCCTCCAATATGGCCAAAGCACGAAATGCATCGTACATCAAATTATAAAAATTATTACAGTATTTGAGCGTTTCTTCTTCGCCGGATTTCCCCAGAACACCTGTGCCGTACAAAAGAGGCAATACCCCCCTTGCCTTGGCATAGGCCAAAAGCTTGGTGATTTCTTTTTCGGAAAGCCCGGCTTCTTTTACCGGCTGCGGGTTCGTATCAAGCGAAGCATCATTAATTGCTTTGTTTAAATACTCTAAAAAAACAGTTTGCGTTGTATTCATTTTATTTTACGTTCAGTTCTCCCAGGAGAAGCTTGGAGCTTATGCTATCCTCCGAAAACTTTTTGTTGGCAAAATATACCGCCTCATCGGTTGACTTCTTTGTAAACCGAATACTTATGGGGCCGGTCATTACCGGAGTCATACACACAAAGGTGTGTGAACTCTTTGACGGAATCAGATTCAAATCAATCCAGTCCGATATATCAAGGCTTTTAATATCGCCGTACTCGTCGCGACCTTCCATATAGCATCCCGATTTAAAGAACGCTCTTGCAAAGCCTCTGTTCTCAATTGTAATATCCCATCTTAAGGTATTTTCTTCGTGGGCAAGCAATTGACACTTTACGTTTTTAAGCACAAAACGGTATCCAAGGTGGCGGCTTAGATATTCATAGCCGTCCATTCCCTTAAACAGACCCTTCTTTTCCCATTTAAGCTCTTTAATATTTTCAATAAAATGAATATCATGAACCCTGTTTAGGTATGTAACATGAAGTCTTGAAAAATATTTATCAATTTCCACCAGTGACTTTCTGATGGGGGTAAGTGAATCTTCTTCATCGTTCCAAAGAGCCTCACCGCCATAGGGAACACGGTCGCAAAGCTCCGAAACATATCTAAGCTCTTCCTCGGGAAGCCAGGCCATCTCACGCCTTACGTCCTTTAATGATTTTTCACCAAAGGTTCCAAGGTGGGTAGGGCTTGCCAAAATCGCGTCATCAAAAAGACCAACTTTCTTCTGTCTGACATCCTCACCCTCGGGAAACATTATTCTTACATAAGCGGGACGTCTTACAGCCAGGTAGGCCACATCACTGTATTTCTCAAGTATATTCTCAGAAAGTGTGCGAAGCCTTGCAGGAGAAAGAAACTTGGATGAATGCATTTCTCCCCAGTTACCGATAAGCAGTCCCTGGTAAACAAAAATACCCGACTGATAATCCTTTAAGATTGCAAAAATCTGATTGATGTGAGCAATAATCCTGTCTTCGGTAGCAGGCTCGGAAATCAGACACTTTCCTTCGGTATCGTAAACAACTCTTACTATCAGGTCCAGGCGGTAAGAACAGAAAAACTCAAAGATTGTGCGAAGCTTCTTTTCACCTTCTTCATCAATGTCCTTATCCTTATAGGCACTGATATCGATTAAAATAAATGCAATTGAATCACTGTTATTCAGGGTGTACTCTCTGTCCACCATTGATATATCATCGCCAAGCTTAAAGGTATGTATCTGGTACCAGCCGCGGCAGGGATTCATTAAATTATCATTTGTTTCTACATATTTAGCTTTTTTAAACAATATCTTTCGATAAAGATTCCATATTGGCTTGGACATCAATTGACCCCTTGTCTATCTTAAATAATTTTATTCTCGCCCATACTGCCATAATTGAAATAACCATTCTGATCATATAAATAATGGGCTTTATAATTCCGGAATGCATGCTCTTTCCCTCTGTACGCGCATACATAACCGCAGGAATTTCTTTAACCTTATACCCAAGCATCAGCATCTGCATAAGCATCTGGGCATCCGGGTACTTGTCATCAAAATGTGCATATCTGGAATAATACCAGTAGGTTCGTTTATTAAGCCCCTGAAGACCCGAGGTAGGGTCCATAACCTTTTGCTTTCCGCCCCATTTAATAAGATTTCTAAATAAAACAAAAGCAATTTTTTTAGTAATAGGCACGGGGAAAGAAATAGCCCCCTTAACAAATCGTGAACCGATTACAATATCGGGACAGTTACCGTTTTCATCAGCGGTCTTAAGTGCCTCATATATTCTTAAAACATTGGAAGGGTCGTGCTGTCCGTCAGAGTCCATCTGTATTACATACTTGTAGCCCCTGCGATACGCAAACTTGTATCCTACCTGAAGACCCGAACCGTAACCTAAGTTAAACACATGCGTTACACAGGAATGGCCTCTACGCTTTACAATATACTGAGTACCGTCACTGGAAGCGTCATTCATTACAAGAATGTCGCATACAGCTGCTATCTCCTCGGATTCCAGCGCCTCCAATACAGGCTCAATAGTCTTGGCCTCATTATAGGCGGGAATAATAATAAGCACATCTTTCCTTTTAGATTCCATGTTAACCCCCATCAAAGCATCTCTGCTATTTTATCGATATTATTTTCCAAAGCCCGTTGCTGCTGCCTTATACCCTTAGCGGCGGCATCTCCCATCTCCCGGGCTTTCACTCTGTCATTTAATAATAAATGTTCAACCTTATCGGCCAGATCGACAGCATCGAATTTGCACAAAAGACCGTCCAGCCCTTCTGTTACCTGCTCCTTATTACCGCCACAGTCGGTAACCACAATGGGGCACGCCAGCACCCTGGCCTCGGCAACCGCAATACTTTTGCCCTCATATCGGGATGCATGGGCATATACGTCACACTGTTTAAGATACGGATAAGGATTTGATACATTTCCCTGCAAAAGAAAGTCCTTTGCAAGGCCAAGCTCCTCTATATGCTGTTTAAGCTTCTTTTTCTCACTTCCGTCTCCAAATACGTACCATCTGGCATTGATGCCCCTGTCCTTTAAAAGCTTCATTGCATCTATGGATACTTCAAAAGACTTTTGGGCAACCAGTCGGCCGATACTTACAATTCTCTGCCCGGAATAATCATCCAAAAATCCATCCGCCGTTCCCGACATCCTCTCGATTTTCTCAATATCAATGAAATTTTCAAAAACCTCGGTCCTTTCGGAAAGTTCTGGATAAAGGGCTAAAAAGGTGTTCTTAACACCCTCCGAAACAGGGAATATTTTATCAAAGTTAAGATAACAGTCCCGGTCAAGTTTTCTGCTGTAACCGGCACTTATATAGTCTATATGAATAAAACAGGCCTTCTTTTTGGCCTTAACATATTCGCTCACATAGTATGCGGCGCCACCCTCCAGGAAGGATATTGCCAGGTCATACTCACCATCAAGCCGCTTTGAGCTCATGGCTATTGCTTTCCAAAGAAGCTTGTCGTTTCGATAGGTACCTTTCTTTTTCATATCAACCAGATTGGAAATCATGTACCCTGACAGTCTTATTCCACTGGCCTTTACAAAAAGTCGTCCCACCGCTTTTCGCCTTATTTTTCTTAACCCTTTTTCGCTGTAAACAGGGGTAGGGTCAATACTGTTGTTAATAATTGTTACAAAAGAAGGAATCTGATTAACCAGCTCACCCTGTCCCAAAAGCACCAAAAGAGAAAGCTCGTACTCCTTAGTAGCAAGCCCCTGTGCTTCCATTCTCTTAAACAGTTCAATCAGGGCGGTTTCGGCCCCTCCCGTTCCAAGGGTGTTAATAACAAACAGTACTTTCTTTGGCATATTTTTTCCTGCTTATAAATCTCTTACATCTATTTCAAGATGCTTTGACAGCTGTCTTAAAATTCTTTCATTCTCCTGATTTAAAAGAGAAACCTGAATTGCAAGTTCCTGATTCTTTCTCGATAATTCGGAAATCCAGATACTTACATAATAGGCTGCATATAAAACACCGTAAAATATAACGAAAATAAGCACAATACCGGGCACACTGATGTACTCGGACAAACGGGCGGGGTGAATAACACAGCCTGCTACTATTACCGCAATCGATACTACAAACCATGCAAGACAGAAGGATTCGTTCATTTTGCGCTTTGCAAGACTTCCTATAGCGATAAGCAGCATAACCACGCCGGTTACTATCAATACAATTTTAATAATTAACTCCGAACTAAGTCCCCACATAGTTATTTCCTCTCATAAACAAGATTTGAAGGCATCTTTCCGCGGCCTCTCTTTAATATGCTTCCGTTACAGAATACGTGTACATCCAGGCTTCTTTCCATTTTTCTGATTCGTATATATGATACGGTAAAGCCGGCGGTTGATCCGATAACAAGACCGATGCCGTACCAGATTGTAGGAAGCTTTGAAGCCATAATGCTTGCCAGCAATGTTACCGTAAAGAAGGTAACCGAAGTGGCAACCGCACCGCTTAAGTCGTTAAAGTAGTACAGGAAAATAATAATGGAATACATAATAAACATTATGAAATATCCGGCTGCCAGACAGGGATAAATTCTAAGTGTATTACCACCGAATCCGAATCTCGGCAGCAATATCATTGCCAGCAGGAACAAGGGCGTTGTTACAATAAACTGTACGCGGGCCAGGGTCATTACTTCTTCCATAAGCTGTCTGAACATTCTCTGCTTGGCACGCTCAATATCCATTCCCCTTCCACCGATTACCGACTCGGAATAAGCCTTATATCTTTCATGGAAAAACATTTCAACACGGGTTAAGAAAATAACACTGGCCGTAATATTGGTAAACATCGCCAGACAGCTGGCCATATCATAGGGTTGGTGGCACACAAAGCTTTTTGCCACAATCATATGCTGGTCGGTGGTCCAGAACACGAAGTTGTGAATATACAAACCGAAAATATAAAAGAAATTGGCAAATACCAGCTGCCAGTATTTCCTAAAATATTTAAGCACCCCTTTGTAGTTACCGGAGTTATGCTTAAAGTACCGTCTAAACAGCGAGAATTCCAAAACACATATTATGAGAAGACCCACATCCATGGAAACAAGCATTGCTATGTCGGTTCTTACTCCAAAGATGAAGTGAAGAATAATCGACAGAACAAAGGTCACAACCATACCGATTACATAGAAAAGTGAAATTTTCTTATAATCCTTACAGATTGACAGATAAAGCATTGTGTAGAAAGTAAACATCAGTGCCATGTATCCGAAGAAACCTGCAAATACATACCAGATAGGAACCTTTCCCACGGTATATTCGTGATAGCAAAAGAATGCTGCGGGAATAAACGAAAATACGGTATTAAGCACCAGTCCTGTATAGAAGCAGGGGGTAATATCATCATACCGCTCTTCGTAAATAAGGTCCGACATGTACCTGGATATTACCGCATTAAAGGGTGATGCCGTAAGCAGTGAGAAAATAAAGATGTACAAAATGGTACATGAATACAATTCTCTTGAATAATAATCAAGCTTTGAAAAGCCCAAAACCAGCTGCATCAGCACAATAACGGTAATGATAATAAGCATGGGAGCAATT
Source organism: Lachnospiraceae bacterium (assembly GCA_045642625.1). Classification (GTDB taxonomy): domain Bacteria; phylum Bacillota; class Clostridia; order Lachnospirales; family Lachnospiraceae; genus UBA1258. Next base: position 8,303 of record JAZUJC010000014.1, on the reverse strand, counting down.
GTAACCACTACCGAATATCCACAGCCCAGCAATCTTGCGGCAATTGAATTTTTACTAAATATTTTGTTTAGGCGTATTCCTATTCCTGCCATATTCTTTTTCCTTTTTATGAAAACTCGTTATAAATTTCTCTATAGGTGTCTCGCATCTGATCTACGCGATACTTGCTCATAACTCGGTTATATCCGGCCTCACCCATCATTAAACGTTCTTCTTCGTTGGTGGCCATTTCAACCATGGCATCTGCAATTTCGGCAACATTCATGATATGGGTCAGTATACCGGCCTTGCCAAAATCATCACCGTCACCATATATAAGCTCTTTACAGTTACCTACATCGGTTGATATTACAGGCTTCTTAGCAGCGAAGCCTTCCAAAATGGTAAGGGGCTGACCTTCCGAAATACTTGTAAGGATGGTGCAGTCCATTCTTCCAAGGTATTCGGTAACGTTTACCCTTCCTGTAAATTCAATATCCTGTACTCCAAGCGAATTCACAAGTTCGAAGCACTCATCGGCATATTCTTTATCCTCGTTAAAGGGACCCATTATCCAGAGCTTAAGCCTGGAGCATCTTTCTTTTGCAAAAGAAAATGCCTGAATCATTGTTTTGACATCCTTAATGGGAGCTACTCGAAGTACCGCACCGATATTAAAGAAGTCGCCGTCCTCCTCGGTGCGTCCGGGAATATCCTTAAATCGGTCCACATCAATACCGTTAGGGGTAACGACTGTTTTGTGAGCCGGGCAGCCAAGCTCAAGCTGAAGTTCTCTTGCATGACCGTAAAGTGCAGTTACTTTATCGGCCTTCTCATAGGCTACCATTGACATCTTCTTAAACTGGTCTATCCAGATATTTTTGTATATACCTTTAACCCAGGAAGCCTTAATGATTTCTTCCTCTCGCTCACGGGTGTAAATACCATGCTCGGATATCAGGAGCTTACAGTTATGAATTCTGTTTGCCATGGCTCCCAAAATACCGGCATAACCTGTAGCTACGCAGTGATAAACATCTGCCTTTGGAATAGGTGTTTTTAATATTAAAAACAGGGGCAGATATATGGAGCGCATGGTCCACAAAAAGTCGGAAAATACAATCTGCGGATAGTTAAGGTTATAGTACTCGGTTACTATTTTAAGAAAATCGGCTCCCATCAAAAGGTCATCAATGGAAAATGAACCTTTCTGGAACATATCAAAAATAGTATCCCATTCAACCCTTCGATTCATAATAAGGCTTCGAAGAGCACGGTACTCTGAACGCTTTAACTTGGTACGGCGTCCCTGCTTACGACCTTCACCCCAGTCAAGATCGTCAAGGTACGCTTCATAAACCGCACTGACATTATCAGGAAGCTGATATTCAAATTTTCCGCTCTGATCACGATTGGTAATAATTCCCAAAATCACGAATTCGTGCTCGGGAAAAGCCTTGATCATACTGTTTATCCAGCCGGATACACCACCCACCACATATGGATAGCAACCCTCGGCTACAATACAAATTCTCATTTAACTATGTCCTCGCTTTTATCTACGACACTTAATTAAGTGCATTTGCAGCTTTAAGCTCTATAACTACATTTTCTTCTGTTATTTCCAGCAAATATGCATTTTCTTCTATTTCCTTGTAAGTGGCACCTGACAATTTGGAAATAACCTCTCCGTGGGTTCTTAATATGAACCAGCACTTTTCTCCGTTGGCACCCGAAACAGAAAGATTAATGGTATTACCGGAACGTTCCGACTTTGAATAAAGATTCAGGAATGTTCTAACTCGTGCATCGCTTTCTGAAAGAGTTGTTCTGTCAAAGACTCTGAAAGGTTTCCAGTAGGTCTGAAGAGAACTTGCCATATCGTTATAAATATTTTCCCAGTGATCGGCATCAGACTCGGGCCATGCCACACTGCTCATATTTAACTTGGCATTATCATATCCCAGTACTGTTTCAATGCTCTTAAGCATTAAGTCCTGTGAGTAGGTAAAGTCCTTAGTGTTACTGGTTAAGCTCTGCAATGTAATATTGTCGGTAATATAACTTAAAATAGGCAATTTAATATCTGCATCACAGGCGATTGTACGAACACGGCTTATATAGTCCTTTTTAAGCGCCGCTTCTAACTCATCCACATCATTTAAATCAAGAAAAGCAGCTGTAGGCGGATACTTTCTCTCTATGGTGTCATAATAGTCCTTATCATAATCCAGCTTGTCCGAAAGAGTTATTCCGGGAGCATGCTCTAATGAAATACCTATTTCCGATTCTTTTTCACCGAATAATCTTAAGAATGTATCATAGTAATCAAAATTAGCATCCGTAGGGTCCGAATAGTCATATTTAGGTGCCATAAGGCAGGTATATTTCAAATGATCCTTTTCGGAAAGGGTTACAAGAGTGGGCCATACCACATCTGTTTCAAAGGGAATTACGCTTCTTGAATAAATACTGTAAAATTCCTTATCGTTTTCATTTGCCATAAGAGGGAAATCCACAACAAGGGTATTTTGTGCGTTAACAACCGGGTACAGCTGGTATGTGGAAAGCTCATATATCATGGAACTTAATATACCAAGGCCTGCAGTATCGGCCACATAATCACCGTTTACACAAAATACCTGGGCATTTCCAAAACTGTTACGCCAGATAAGCGCCGGGAAGTAATCGTTTTTGTATTCGTAATCGTCGTAATATTCGTCCATGAGACCTACCATATAGGTCTTGGTACCGCCGCCGGTAATATACCAGGGAACGTTAAGATTCATATCCTGACGTTTTTCTTCCTCCTGCTTCTTGGGCTTATAAAGGGTTTCACCACCGATTAAAAAGCCTGAAAACAGCTTAACACCTTCAACTTCAACTTCTTTTTCCTGCACATAGGATATACCGAACAGTTCCTTAAGGCCCGGAACCGATTCGATGGTTTCAACATCCGGAAGGTTAAGAAATACTATCGATACACCCTCGCTTACCAGGTCGGTATAAATTTCGGTATCCTTTTCATAGTCGGTAAAGGCCGAATCCACCAGCAGGAATTCGGGATAGGTATATGAATCCTTGTTGAAATCATTAATATCCGAAAGAGTCATATAATCTCTCTTGGAATAGAGAGTCCACTGAGAAACGATGGAACCTATATTTGTATCCTCGTCACCGATAAAAAGAATATAGTCTTTATCCGTTCTCTCGCTAAAATCGGAATCCTTGGTAAGGCGAACCTGTTTCCATTCATTTCGGGCCACCGGCTTAACATCAACATACGGGTTGTACGTATAGTCGTTGCCGTAATCTTTTACAATCTGGCTGAACTGAAACAGGAACAGAATTGTACTCATTATAATTATGATAATGAAAAAATTTCTGCGTGATATCATTAATTATCTCCTATGACTACATCATCCGGAACATTGTAACCGTAATCTATTGCAAAATTGAATAATCTGTATGTGTTCTGCTCCACACGGTAACAGATGAAATCCTCTGTTTCAAAGAAAATCGAGGTTTCGTTGGGATACAGCTCCTTAAAAGCTTCGGCCCAGTAATAATATCTGGACATACATATCCATCGGTTCATACCCTCATAAAGAGCTCTGTTATTTCCAAGGGGAAGGGGCATATTGGCATACTCCTCACCGATGGGAGTACCACTGCCCTCCCAGGATACGTAATAATCAATGGGATTCTTTTCCACAAAGAAATACACAACCTTTGAAGGAATCCTGATCCAGCCGCGGCTTCCGACAATTTCCATAGCTCTCAAAAAGTCTATAAGCTCGTAGTGGAAACCGTGATTATATACCATTCGACCTTCATCGTTGGCCGAAACGATAGTCCATTCTCTGTCCTTTGTATCACTGATAATCTTTGTAAGGCAGGTTATGGCATCGTTGGATTCAAAAGCAGTTACATTCATCTGCTCTCTTATCGCTCCGGTTTCAAAAACAAAGAACATAACACCGCCAAGCACCAGGAAAGACATTATATCTCTTGCGAGCTTTATTTTTCCCCGTCCGATATATGCGGGAACCATTTTAACCAGCCCTACAAGAACATACAAAATTGCGTCGGCAAACAGCACCAGACCCGCACCTACCGTATAAGTGAAATAGATGCTGGCTCGGTTAAGGTCCATAAGCTGCGGAAGGCCAAAATTACCTGCCGCCAGCAGGATAACCATAAACATCATATACAAACCGGTGCTTAATATTACTCCGCCGTATATCTTATCCCCCTGCCTTGTAAATAAAAATCCAAGACCCAGGGCAATCATTACCACAAAGCAGCCAAGTACACCGTAAATTGCCGAAGCCTTATCATACTTGATTGCCGCATAATCCAGGCTGTCCTCAAGCAGGTACCATATAGCATAGGCAGTTCCCTTAACCTTACCGTAGCTGTAGGTATAATGTGGCAATATTCTTCTGAAGGGTGTACCAATATTAACGGTCTGCTCTTCTTCCTGCTGTTCTTCTCCACCGCCCTGAGAATTTGAGCCCTGCTGAGTGGTATCATCATCCCGTTCTAACGGAGTACCTGTCATAACGCTTAAGGCCCACTTAAGGGAATACTCAAGCTCGGTACCAGTTGCATAAGCGATGCCCATAGGCAGGATTGCTATAAACAGCGACATCAGGAATGTGCAGATAATCTTCTTAAAGTACGGTCTTCTGAACAACCAGCCCACAAAGGCTATTGCCATTGCCACAATATAAATACCCGTGGCAATTGTTCCGTAAAAGTGTGCCGCCAGTGTCAGTGAAAAGCTTACCGCAAATCCGGCAAGATACATGCTGCTCTTTTTGGCAACACTTCCGTTTATCTCCCTTCGCTGCTCTCTAAAATATGCGAACCCGCAGTATATAGAGGGAAGCACAAAAAGCATTCCGTATTCCTGAGGAATCAGCGCACAAAATCTGGCATAAGTGTGACCCTCATAGTAATCGAATATTACATATCCGTAAGCCGCAATAAAGGGCAAAAACCTTGACTTACAAAGAAGCTTTAAAAAGCACAGCAAAAGAAGGTCAATCCACAGTACTATCACTATATTGAATACACGAAGTATTACGTAGGTATCAAAACCGAATAATGCGTGAATATAGTAAATAATATTGTGATAACCGAAGGGATAAACTCCCTTTGCAAAAATATTGTTCTCGCTTAACTGGTTTATCCAGTAATTGTGAACAACAACGTCGGTAAGCTTGTAACCGTAATGCCAAAAAAGGTTAAATCCAAAGGTATAAAATGTCGCGCCGACAAGACCGAGACACAAAATCAGTTCGGGTATATTTACGGAAAAGATACGAAGCAGGCTCTTTCTTCTTGCCGCTCTTCTCTTTTTACGTTCATCGGCTCCCGCATCTCTGAAGGCACGGAACTTTAACTGACCTCCGGCAAGACGCCTGAGGTTTTCCCATTTCTCACCTACGTTCTTTTTAAACGGAATATTCTCTATCTTAATCTTGATTGCCGCCAGGGGAACCACTGTAAACAAAAGCAGGGTTGTCCAATGAGAAATATGCAGCAGTTCAAGTATGTAAACCAGGTTAATAACATAGAAGTTACCGAACATTGTATAAAGCATAAAACGTTCGTAACGGTTACGAAACCTCAGCGTTTTACCCACAACTATATGCGGAATAACAATCGATATGACTGTGTATATAACTAACAACCCCAGTATTTGTAAGGCGGTAATCACCGTCATGGACATAACTTATATCTCCCGGTTCTCTAATTTCTTTAACTAAAAGCCCTGATAAGCTCCAGAGTCTGGCTGTCAATAATAACAGGGGCAGCCTTAAGCTTTGTAAGAGTGTCAAAAAACTCTTCCTGCCTGTTACTGTTAAAATAAAGCTTTAACTTACAGGTATATGAAGCAAGCGCCTCCGGATAATGATTCATGGCACGGTTGCACCATTCCTCACATCTTTCAAACTCTCCCACCTCTAAAAGGCGGAGACAAACAGCCTCGTATACTTCCTCGGTAACTGCTTCCAGCTTTTCTTCAAAAAGAATCTGAGCTACGTCTGCCATCTTATTGGCAAAGGATTTTTGCTCCACCATGGCAAAAACCTTCTGAACAAGCACCTTGTCCATATATTCAATAAGCTCTATAGCTTCTTTTGCCACATTGTCACCGCGTCTGATTACCTGGTTGTACTCCTTGGATACACGAAGTCTGAAACCGTTAAGTGCATCCTGAAGAACCGAAGCCGCATAGTGGGCGGTTTCAGAGTCGTCGCAGTCAAGCGCAAGGGAAATTGATGCCAAAGATTCACTGTAGTCACCCTGTGCAACACCCATTACAAGCGCTCTTAAGTCTCTGTTGTCTGAAACAGTAATTGCTTCTTCAATTGAAACAACGTTTCTTTCAACATCTTCGTTGGTACGAACAAGTTCCCGGCCACGGTCCTTACTGAATACAACGTCCGAAAGGTCAACATCCTTTCTGAAAATAAACTCATATCCAAACCAGCCAAGGAAAATAAACAAAGGCCCGGCTCCCGGCGCAAGCAGCATAACAATGCCTCTTAATAAGGCCAGGTGACGGTTTGTTTTTCTGAAAAATATGGCAATTATCATATAAATCAAAGTGATAATCGCATTTATCAAAAGAAAGATTAAAAACCACTTAAGTGTAAAACTCACTGTAAGCCTCCATCTGATACAATACGTGCATTAAGCTGCTTATCTTCGAATCTCTTAAGAACAAACTGAGCATCCTTTTCCGAAGTATTGGAAAGTAATGCATAAATGGCATTGTCATCAAGCTTTCCGTAGTAATCGGACTGACGGAGGGATTTCTCTACAATTGCAGCCACCTCATCACGGTTCATACCCTCTAAATCGATTCTGATAAGAGAACACTCTGTAAGCCCCTTTGCTTCGGCTTTAAGGAATGCAGATACAAGAGCTTTAAAGCTGTCTTTTGAAAGCATCTTTGTACCGGACTCATATCTTTGTTCTTCAAGAGCAGCCAGGTAACGGTTAGCTCTAAGAACTGCATTCTGGATGAGGGCGGATACAACTACCAGACGGTTTGCCTGGCCAAGAGTCATGCTTTCCCATGAAAGACCCCAAACCATAACAATCATCTGAAGCTCGCCGTTTTCAACGATGCCGTAAGCCATCTGAGGATATCTGGCATCCATTTTTCTGTTTATGAATACTCTGTTTGAAGAAACAGTTTCATACATTTCTCCCATTTCGGGATATTTAATGGAGTTTCCAAGGCTTCTTGCACGAGCAGAAGTCGATGAGAACAGTCGTGCATAATCACTGTTGGAAATCTGATATATGGCAACATCCTCGCTCTTTACTACCTTTCCGACGGTTTCTGCCGCATAGAACAGAACTTCTTCGGGACTGTACTGATCAAGAGAAGCTGTAATACCGTAAATCATACCTATTGAATCGGCCTGATTTACTACCTGAGTTTCCAATATATTTTTGACACGCACATTGGTCTCATTGATTATTGAGATATCATCAATCTGCTGTTTTAAATAATCCTTTTCTTCTTCGGTTTCTTTTTTAAGAGTAATAATCTGGTCTCTTAAATAACCTACAGACAATCCAACAATAAATATCTGAGCAATCCACACATATGTGTTGGAATCAAGGAACAGTTCAAAGCTGGTACGACCGCCGGAATTTACAAAGAAATATCCCACCACTGCCAAAAGCGCCGAGAAGGCCGCCTGCTGCTGTCCGTTGATAATTGCAAACAAAAGAACATAAAGAAGAAAGATATCAAGCTTTGCAAAATAATCACTGTCGGCCGATCTAAATGCCAAAAATACACAGAGAGCAAATACCACCAGGTTTTCGATAAAGGGCATTATTACCTTGAAAAACCAGCCTACACGCTTCTTTAACCTTTGCATGAAAGGAAGGGCTGCTTCTTCTTCGGTCATGAAGATATATCCCTTTTTCTTCATTGCAGTGCAAATACGCTTAACCATTACCTCCAAATCGGCATAACGGGTAGAGGTAAATTCCTCTTCAAAACGACTGCCGTCAAGTACACATCTTTGAGCCTTGGCACCGGGGGTGGATATAACATCATATTCGGGGTTCATGGCTTCTCGAATCATATTTGCCAGAGCCTCTTCGGTTACTACATTGCCGGATGAAATATGATAAAGATTCTCTTTATGACTGTCTGCGGCTACTAACTTGTAAACCGCTTCTATAGCATCATTTTCATATAAGGGAGCAAATTCTTTGTCCTTAACATAGTGAATCGACTTCTCTTCCAACGCCTCTAAACACATGGATGTAAGGGTATCCTT
>JAZUJC010000013.1:0-7085 GCA_045642625.1 Lachnospiraceae bacterium | reverse complement strand
GTTGTTAACTGTATTATTTTGGGACGTGCGGAAGCATATGCATATTCCCATGGCCCGGTTCTTTCATTGTTTGACGGAATCGGTATGGGACTTGGTTTTTCAATGGCGCTTACAATAATCGGTGGCGTTCGTGAATTGCTTGGTACAGGAAAGATCTTTGATATAAGTGTTATGCCGTCCTCATATGTGCCTGTAAGCATTTTTGTTATGGCTCCCGGTGCATTCTTTGTTCTGGCGATTTTAACAGCTATACAGAACTGGATTAAGGATTTGGGAACCAGGCGCGGCAAAGATATGTCAAAGATTCAGTCAGGCTGCGGTGGCAACTGTCATGAATGTGATAAGGAATGTAAGGTTGAACAGCCTGTAGTTTCTACAGTAAACGATGAACCTAAAGCCAAAGATAAAGCCAAGAAGGCTAAGCAGGATTCTTTGGCTGATAAAAAGGAAGATAAATCTGCCGAGGCAGGAAATGAAGCAGCAAATGCGGCAAAAGAAACCGGTGAATCGGTTTCAACTGATGTGAAGGCCGAAAATGTTGCCGATACAGCTGAGATAATAGAAGAAATTTCTGAAGTTGCTGAGGCAAAGGAAGAGATTACCGATGTTGCCGAAGTGAAAGAGGCAGATACTTCAGAAACAGAAGAAGTTAAGGCAGAAACAATTGCTGAGAGTGAATCGGGAGAAGAAAAAGCATTGCCGACAAGCGCTGAGGCTGTGGAAGACGATCCACTAAAACCCGATGATGACGATGACGAATTTCATTTCTTAAATTTGACTCAGGAAAAACGGTCTGATAATAAGAAATTTGCAAGAGGTAAAAAGAAACGAAATTCCGACAAAGCCAAATTACTGTTATCTAAGGCGGAAGAAACTTTAAAGGAGGATGAGAACAATGACTAAAAGTTTGATATTACTTGCACTTGGTTCGGCGTTAATCAACAATGTTGTATTAAGTCAGTTCCTGGGTCTTTGCCCCTTCCTCGGAGTTTCAAAGAAGGTTAAAACAGCAATCGGTATGGGTACCTCGGTAATATTTGTTATTACCTTAAGCTCAATTGTTACCGGAGTATTGTATGAACAGCTTTTGGTACGGTTTCACATAGAATATTTGAAGACTATTGTGTTTATTCTTGTTATTGCCGCTCTTGTTCAGTTTTTGGAAATGTTTCTTAAACGATATATTCCATCGCTGTACAGTGCCCTTGGCGTGTACCTGCCCCTGATAACTACCAACTGTGCCGTTCTCGGTATTGCACTTACAAATGTGTCAAAAGAATACGGCCTTTTGGAAGGTACAGTAAACGGTTTGGCAACAAGTATCGGTTTTACAATTGCCATTGTTATTTTGGCAGGTATTCGAGAAAAAATGCAGTACAATGACATTCCGAAGCCCTTTAGAGGCATGCCCATCGTTCTTCTTTCAGCAGGATTGATGGCAATTGCTTTTTGCGGCTTTTCAGGACTTTTGTAGGAGGGCAGCGATATGAATTTTGGAGCAATTATGACAGCCCTCTTAATAATCGGCGGAGTGGGTATATTTGTTGGTATTTTCCTTGGAATAGGCGGTATTCTGTTTAAGGTGGAAGTGAATGAAAAAGAAGAGGCCGTATTGGCAGCACTTCCCGGAAATAATTGCGGTGGTTGCGGATTCCCCGGCTGTGGTGGTTTGGCTGCAGCAATTGCAAAGGGAGATGCTCCCGTTAATCAGTGCCCGGTGGGCGGTGAAGCAGTTGCCAAGGAAATAGCTGCTATTATGGGAACCGAAGCAGAAGATAAAGAAAGAATGGTGGCCTTTGTGGCATGTAAGGCTCACTGTGATGATATTACAGTTGATTACGAGTATTATGGCGTTGAAGATTGTAGAATGTTAAGCTTTGTACCTAACGGAGGTCCTAAATCCTGTAATTACGGCTGCTTAGGCTTTGGTACCTGTGCATCGGTTTGTCCCTTTGATGCTATTTCGGTTGATGATGGTGTTGCTGTTGTTGATCATGAGAAGTGTAAGGCCTGCGGAAAATGTGTTGCGGTATGTCCCAAACACCTCATTTCCCTTATACCTTACAAAGCAAAGTATGCTGTGGCTTGTTCCAACCATGATAAAGGAGCGGTTACCACAAAGCAGTGTAAGGCAGGCTGTGTAGGCTGTAGCCTTTGCGCAAGGAATTGCAGCAGTGAGGCAGTGACTGTAGATACATTTAATGCCACCATTGACTATGAGAAGTGTAAAAACTGCGGCGCCTGTGCAGAGAAATGCCCTAAGAAAGTTATTGATAAGCTGTATGATTGATAATCAGTCGGAATATATTAATTCCATTTGGTCATTAATAAAAATTGCCCTATAATCCGGGTATTTTTTCAGAAAAGCAAGTCCTTCATCGATTCCTTTAATGAACAGGATTGTGGATAATGCGTCCGAGGTAAGAGAAGATGGACCAATAATTGAAACACTTAACAGGTTATTCCTAACGGGGTAACCTGTTTTTGTATCCAGAATATGATGGTAATTAATCCCGTCAAGTTCAAAACATCGCTCGTAAACTCCGCTGGTAACAAGACTTCCCGAAGACATTTCAACTGCGGTAATAACATTGTTTTCCATATTGTCAAAAGAAGGATTTTTTATGCCAACGTTAAAAGAATCATAGGGTGGGAAATTCCTGGGACCCAGTACAATTACGTTTCCGCCCAGGTTAATAAATCCGGAGGTGATTCCTTCTTTTTGACATAATTCCTTTAATAAATCACCGGCATAGCCCTTGGCGATGGCTCCGATGTCAAGCTGTGCTTCGGGATTTTGCAGTTTGATTTTATAGCCGTCGGAGTCGGATTTTAGTATTAAATCGTTGTAATCAACGGTTTGAAGTGCCTTTGAAAGCAATGTTTCGTCGGGAAGATTCGGCGCATCTGATTTAAAATCCCAAAGAGAACTTACGGCTCCGATTGTTGGGTCAAAACAGCCGTTACTTTCCTGTGCAAATTCTTTGGCTTTTTCCACAAGATAATAGGTTTCGGCGCTTACATTTACAAATTCTCCGGCATTGTGATTAACATTATAAATGTCGGAACCGTTTTTGTTTTTGTTCCATAGGTTATCAAGCCTGGAAGCTTCAACGAGAAGCTTTGACCCGGTTTCTTCAGCGTTTTCGCCGTAAAGGGTTGCGCTGATAATTGTGTCGAAAGCATAACCGGTCACACTTTCGGGAGTACGGTTTTGTGCCTTGCAACCGGAAAGAGTAAATATGAAAATCATTAAAATGAGGAATGAAAGTTTCTTTTTCATAAGACAACCTATTCTTGATAAAGTATGCATTAAATGATACCCTAGTTTTAGCAAAAAGGATATATTTATGCAAATAATGATGCAAATTGCAGGGGTTATATGAAGCTAAACGACGATTATAACGGACAATATGATAAAGGTTTTTTCCAGACAAGAGCTGCCGCTGTATGTATTGTAAGTGTATTGGCTATTGTTATTTTTATGGTTGTATTTAATTCGGACACTAAAGGGAAAAAGAAAAACACAAATACATCCGCTTCGACAGCAGTATCAGTATCAGAGATTGAAGTTGCGGAAAATGAATATGTTCCGTCACATTCATCACTGCGTCCATCGGATTTGGATTTTTACGATATGTACCCTGAGGTTTCGGAGTCGGTTTCTGTTAAGGAAGAGGTTGTTGAGGTAACAGAGGATCCGGCTACCGATGGAAAGCATACTCTTTTGACCTATGATGACGGTACTGAGGAGTGGGTGTCGATCAGTAAATATATTACAAAAAATATTTATGATTATACTAATCTTGCCGATCAGGACGGTATAAAGGAATATACATATAACGGCAGGGTAATCAGTTCTTTTGGCGTAGATATAAGCAAGGATCAGGAGTACATCGACTTTGTTAAGGTAAAGAAAGCCGGTGTGGATTTTGTTATGATAAGAGTCGGAGCCAGGGGATATTCAAGCGGCCAGATTCTTATTGATGACTATTTTGAAGACAATTTAAGGCGTGCAACAAATGCAGGCCTTGATGTGGGACTGTATTTTCTTTCTCAGGCAATTACCGAGGAGGAAGCAGTGGAAGAAGCTGAACTGGTGCTTGAAAAGTTGGGAGATACCAGGCTTATTTATCCTATAGCCTTTGTCATGGAATATACGGAAGGTGAGACTTCACGAGTGGAAGCTTTGTCAAAAAGCGAGAAAACAACCGTTGCCAGAGCTTTTTTAAAGAAGATAGACGAAGCCGGATATAAGTCTGTATTGTATGGCAAAAAGGCCTGGCTTATGAAATATCTTGAACTTAACAAAATAGTGTCCGACTTTGATGTGTGGCTTTGTGAGGAAAGTGATATTCCGACATATCCTTATGAGTTTACAATGTGGCAGTACAACAAAAAGGGGCGTATAGACGGAATTTGGGGCGATGTAGCCTTTAATCTGTGCTTTGTGGATTACTCACTTCGTTAAATGTTGTACAGTTTTTCGGATATTTTTATTTCTGAATATATGGAAGCGTATTCACGCGGACTGATACCCTCAATGTAATTTTGAGGGTATTTTTTATTTATGCCGCGCTGAGTAACAATATCAGCCGCCTTATTAAAGGCTATTGCGGCTTCGATTTCGCTGTCATAGACTCCAATCACAAATTTGCCTTTAATATTAATATAGGCTTTAAATACATCATTGAGCTTACCGGTTTGTCTGATGACGCCGAAATATCTGTTGATTATTTCTATATTTTCACGTCTGAAATCAAAAGAATCTCCGTTAATAAAGCGAAAATCCCTGCCGGGAACAGAAAAAGACTTAATTCCCAAATGCTCGTAGACAGAAATCTGGGAACCGTAATCCGATACAAAAATATGATTTCCCCTTCGCATTATTTTATGAGATGAAAAGTAAAACAAATCGTCCATATCGAATTTGTAAATAATATCCGGAGAATAGTAATAATTAAAAAATCGTTTATCCAGATATATGGGATTCGAAAAATAAATTCCGTTATCACGATAATTGAGAATTACAATATACTTTTCAAAAGAAAGGGGACAGTCCGGCATGTAATCGGAGGGAGAGGCGGGCGAATCCCAAAGAAATTTGGCATATTCATAGGCCTTTGACGCTGTTTCCATTGAGGAATAGCTTCCAAGGCTTATATGCTTGGTGTTTATGGTTATGGATGAACGGTAATTGGGCTTGCCGTTCTTTTTTTTGTCTAGGTATACACCGGGAAGAAGCTTTTCACCTTCTTTTGATGCCATATGCGCCTTTTCCTTTCGTAATATTTGGAGCAATGATTTAACAATCAAAACAGGGATTACCGTCAATACTTTGATTACGGTGTAATTATACTACGGAGTAGCATTATTTATCCATATTTTGTGTTTTTTGTATTGAATTAACTTTCATAATAGGCTAAATTATTAATGATTATGTAATAGTGGGTTACGCTGTTTTTGTAGTCGTTTTGGCTAAATTTAACACAAATACAGTTATAAGTGTGAGGATAAAATGTTTTACTCAAGTACAAGAGATCAGTCTATTAATCTTACGGCATCCGAGGCAGTTTTAAAGGGATTGTCAGATGACGGCGGATTATTTATTCCCAGTGAATTTCCTAAGCTTTCTGTGAGCCTTGATGAGCTTGCGGGGCTTGATTACAAGGAAACCGCATATGTTGTAATGAAAGGCTTTCTGGATGATTATACAGAGCAGGAATTAAGAGATTGCATTGACAAGGCATATGATTCCAAATTTGATACCGAAGAGATTGCTCCTTTGGTTGAGGCAGAGGGTGCTTATTATCTTGAACTGTTCCATGGTTCAACAATAGCATTTAAGGATATGGCCCTTTCTATTTTGCCTCATCTTCTTACCACTGCCGTTAAAAAGAACAAGTCCGACAAAGAGGTTGTTATTCTGACAGCTACCAGCGGTGATACAGGAAAGGCTGCCCTTGCCGGATTTGCAGGTGTTCCCGGAACACGTATTATCGTTTTCTTCCCCAAGGACGGTGTTTCCAATGTTCAGAAGCTTCAGATGGTTACACAAAAAGAATCCAATACTCTGGTGGTAGGCGTTGACGGTAACTTTGATGATTGTCAGTCCGAGGTAAAGGCTATTTTTACAGATGCGGCATTAAGAGAGCAGATGGCAGCTAAGGGCTTCCAGTTCTCATCAGCCAACTCCATGAATATCGGCAGGCTTGTTCCTCAGGTTGCTTATTATGTATATGCATACGGAAAGCTTGTTAAGGGTGGCAGGATTCAGCCCGGTGACGAAATCAATGTTTGTGTACCTACAGGTAACTTCGGTAATATTCTTGCTGCATTCTTTGCATATAAAATGGGACTTCCCATTAAAACCTTTATCTGTGCATCAAATGACAACAAGGTATTATTTGATTTCTTTAAAACAGGTGTATATGACAAGAATCGTGAGTTTATATTAACTGACTCACCTTCAATGGATATTCTTATTTCCTCTAACCTGGAGCGACTTATTTATCTTTCATGCGGTTCTGATGCTGAAAAGAACAAGGCACTTATGGCTGATTTGGCCGGAACAGGTAAATATGAAGTTTCCGAAGATATGAAGGAATTCATGAAGAACTTTGTGGGAGGTTATGCTGATTGGGCTATGTCATCCGCAAAGATTAAAAAGCTCTATGAAGACACCGGATATGTAATTGATACCCACACCGCTGTTGCAGCAGCTGCTTATGATAAGTATGTTCAGGATACAAACGATAAAACTGTAACTGTAATTGCATCTACCGCAAGTCCATTTAAGTTTTCACGTTCGGTATTGAAGGCAATTGATCCCAAATATGCAGATGGTGAAGATTTTGAGCTTATTGATGTTCTTTCAAAGACAGCAAATGTTGATATTCCGAATGCTATAGAAGAAATTCGTACAGCTCCTGTTGTTCATAAGACCGTATGTGCAAGATCCGAAATGAAGGATATTGTACTTAAAAATATGGGCTTATAATTTGCGCATAGAACGTTTGAAACTGCCGCTTTTATGATGGCGTTGGGGGAGAATAATTGAGAGATAAGAAGCATATTCTTGTAGT
>JAZUJC010000012.1:0-6567 GCA_045642625.1 Lachnospiraceae bacterium | reverse complement strand
GGCTCGCTTCCAGCTGTCATTTTGCACACTGTTTCCGGCTCGCTTCCAGCTGTCATTTTGCGCACTGCTGCCGACTCATTCTTCATCGTTATTTTGCGTTCTGCTGCCGGCTCGTTCTTCATCGTTATTTTGCGTTCTGCTGCCGGCTCATTCCCAACTTTCATTTTGCATCCTTCCATTTTTCACCTCCGTAAATAGTACCGTTTTCACTTACACACATTTTATCAGCAGCATATTTCAAAATAGTCCCCACTATTCTCCCTGCAAAGATTAAAAAATGTACTCTGTAGGTTATATGACAAAAGTTGTGGTGATTTCCCCTGTAATCGGGTGTTTTTTGGAGGATCGGCATATAATTGCAAAAATTTGAATGAATTATAGGTCAGGAATCTTGCTTATAATTTTGCACAAGCATATAAAACCTTAAGATTATTTACATTTACACGCCAAATATGTTCTTGATTAACAAATACAAAATCGGAAAATACCAAATGTGGCGTATAAAAGTGAAGGAGAGAAAATATTATACGTAAGCACCCAATTGGCGTACATATATTGAGGCGTATAAAATCTTGCATAGACCTTATATTATCCTGATATTCTCCCAAATTCGATGATTGTAACTAAAAAATGCCTAGAAGAAATCATGGAACGGATTTTGCAATGTTGAAGTTAGAAATTTCAGAAATAAGAGAAAGTCAATACGAAGGAACTTATGTTGTTCGAAGTATTGTTAATCACTATAAATAAAAGCGTTTATAGTCTTGATAAAATCGGAATTTCTTCCAACCTCAAAGCTGTAAACGCACGTCATACCGGAATCGCAGGTGGAAGCAAAAACCTACCGAAACTGAAACCGGTTGACTATACATTAGCAAATGCACTTAAAATAGCCATGGATTGGTTTGAAAACAAATATGATTTAATTCATTTTCAAATCAAAAGTATGATATTGAAATCCGAGACCTCAACTATAAATGACGCATAACAAAAGCCCCTTCACCGTTACTGTCCGGCAAAGGGGCTGTATATAACGCATCTTAATTTAAAAGAACGAATTTTATTAATTCATTACCATTGCAAGATAGGGATTGGAAATCGTTGCGTCACTCTTTTCCTGTTCCTTACCTTTTCTTTTTGAAGCTTTCTTTTCGGCCTGTCTATTTTCCTTCAAAGCCTTCTTCTCAGCCTGCTTATTCTCTTTCAAAGCCTGCTTTTCAGCCTGCCTATTCTCTTTCAAAGCCTTCTTTTCGGTTTTCTCTGTCTCAACCACCGACTCCTCTATTACAAACACTTCATCAGAATTGCTTGCTTCAACTACCACTACCGGCATTTCTTCAGGTTCTTCTGCCAAAGGAGCCTGCTTCTCTTCTTCACCGCTGTCGCCGTCAAGCTTCTTGTTTTTCTTTTCCCTTACAAACATATCATAGATACAGGGAACAACAACAAGAGTCATAATGGTTCCGTAAATCATACCACCGATAACTACGATGGCAAGAGGTCTTGTCATATCGGCACCCATCTTGGTTGAAAATGCCATAATCATAAGAGCAAGGATTGTAGTAAGGGCGGTCATCAATACCGGGCGAAGTCGTGTGATACCCGCATCGATAATGGCTTCTTTCTTTGAAAGGCCTTCCCCGCGTCGCTGATTAATACAATCCACAAGCACGATACCGTTGTTAACAATAATACCCGAAAGCATTACGAAACCAATCATTACAACAATACTGATTTCCGAGCCGGTTAAGTACAGTGCGCCGAAACCACCGGTAAATGCCAGCGGAATGGTAAACATGATAATGAAGGGTGAGCCAAGAGACTGGAACTGTGCCACCATTATCAGATATATGAACAATACTGCCAATACAAGCAAAAGAACCAGCTGCTTCATGGAATCCATAATCTGCTCATTTTCGCCACCGAAATCAAGCATATATCCGGCAGGAACATCAAGTTTTTCCATGTTTTTCTCAACGTCCTGAGCTACGAAGGTTACATTATAACCATCCTTTATGGAAGCATTAACATTAACCACTCGGGTCTGATCCACACGGTTAATTGTAGTCATACCTACACCGTCTTCAAACTCGGCAATCTTATAAAGCGGAACAGTTGCTTCTTTTCCCTCTTCGTCGGTGTAAGTAATTTCAAGGCTTCTTACATCTTTTCTGGACAAATTCTGCCTTGAAGCATCATCAACATATACCGAAACATCGTTTGTAGCAGTTGCAAGGGTAGTAGCCACGCTACTGTCCTTAAGGAATGCAGCTACCTGCATATAAACCTGAGCTACTGTAAGGCCCTTAAGAGCAGCCTTTTCTTTGTCTATATGAACCCTAAGCTCAGGGCTGGCATCTGCTATACCGCTTGTAACTTTATCAACACCTTCTGTTTCAGCCAGAATCTTTTCTGCCTCAGCTGCCAAATCGTACAGGGTATTCAAATCACGACCCTTAATAGCAAGGCTTATACCGGAACCGCCCATTGCGGACATATCCATAGTTGAAGTATCAACAGAAACCGAGATACCTTCTAAATCATAAGCACAGTCTTTGATGGCTTTGGCCAACTCTGAAGAGGACATTGTAGGCTTTTCAACGGTTGTAACATAAATAGTGGCACTGGTTACAAATTCATCCGAAGAGGAACCGCCCAACATACTAAGCCCTGATGATGAAGCCATAGCACCTATATCGATGACATCCTCTATCTTGGCTATACGATCTACTATAGTATTGGTAGCTTCTTTTATATCCTTTATCTCATAGTCTTCCTCAACACCCACATTAACCGTTACCTGAGTGGATGCCATTTCGGGGAAGAATGCAAAGCCGTTTGTATAAGCCGCATAAACAGAAATGCCCAACAGGCCTATTGCAAGCAAAAGAACCAGGAACTTAACCTTCAAACAGCCTCTTAAGAACTTCTCATAGCCTCTGTAGAAAATACTCTTGCTACGTTCCTTGGTCTTTTTCATTTTCTTAAGCATACCCGAAGCGCAGGCCGGCACAACAGTAAGCGCTACGGCAAGGCTGGCAAGCAGTGAATAAGCAATGGTAAGACCCATATCAACAAAGAGCTGTCTTGTAATACCCTCTGTAAATACTATGGGCAGGAATACACATACTGTTGTAAGTGTTGAAGCAAAAATAGCTCCTGCCACTTCCTTGGCACCCTTAATAGCCGCTTCTTTGGGATCCATGCCCATATTTCTCAAACGATATATATTTTCAATAACTACAATGGAGTTATCTACCAGCATACCTACGCCCAGGGCAAGACCGGAAAGCGAAATAATATTTAAGGTAACACCGCTAAAGTACATAAGCACGATTGCGGCAACCAGACTTATGGGGATAGAAATTGCAATTACCAGTGTAGGCCTTATATCTCTTAAGAAGAAAATAAGGACGATTATTGCCAAAAGACCACCGACAAGAACATTTTCAAATATTGTATTCATTACCAGGTCAATGTATACGCCCTGGTCCATAAGTTCGATAATATCTGTATCGGGATATCTTTCCCTCAAATTGTCAAACTTAGCTAAAATAGCATCAGATACAGAACCGGTTGAGTAGCCTGTCTGCTTCTGGATAGAAAGAACAACACCGGGACGGCCGTTTACATTGGTATATACCTTATCAGCGTTGCTTGTTGTAAATATATCAGCCACATCGTCAAGGGTAATAACCTCATCCTCTGTCATAGGAATTTTAAGAAGCACCATTGACTTTAATTCTTCCTCAGTAGAGGGCTTATCGCCTACACGGATAAGGTATGAGTTGCCATCTTCCTCCACATAGCCTGCGGGCATTGAGAAGTTCTGTGCAGTCAAAAGACCGCTTATTGTATCAACAGAAAGAATATTACCCATATTGGCTTTTTCTTTGGCATCAGCCTTGGCATCCTCTAACTGGGTGATACCATCGTCGATTTGGGTCTTGGCATCCTCAAGCTGCTTTTTACTGTCTTCCAGGGTTGCCTTACCTGTAGCAATTTCGGCCTTGGATGTGGATAACTGATATCCGGTCAAATCAAGCTTTGACAAGCCGTTGGCATATCCGATAATTGCCTCGGTCTCACCCTGATAAACCTTCATAATACCATCATCTACGGTAGCCATTGTTGTGTTTATCTGGTTAAGAGCCGCATTTTGCGCATCGGTAAAGTCCTTAACACTAAGGCCCATTGTAATACCGTTTATATTTGCATCTATTTGAGCAACAGCAGCATCAATTTGTGCAATACCGTCTGTTATCTGCTGCTTCTGATCAAGATAAGCCTGGCTTGTAAGTACACCGGATACAGCAGGGGTATAGTAAGTCAAAATATTGGCACGGTTTGCTACCGAAAAATCAATGGGACCCACAACAACGGCGGCTGGAGTTTCCATTATGAGAGCCTTCAGCGCCGCAAGCTTGCCGTCGGTGACAGCTTCATCGGCAGGAGTCTGCGCGGTTGCATCAAATTCAGCCAAATAACCAGAAACCGCTGCCGGAACCTGATTACTTAAGAAATCTTCCATATCATTCAGCTTATCAAGAGCGGCCTGAAGCTCAGGCTTCTTTGATGCAACCTGAGAGCGGGAAGCCACCAGTGTATCCAATGTGGTAAGTGTTGTTGTTATATTCATTTTTGCAGCTTCCAAATCGGATTTAGCGGTAAGAAGCTGCAACTTTGCAGCAGCAAGTTCCTGAGCTGTGGCTGTCTTTTGATTTTCAAGCTCTGTACGACCGTTGGCAACCTGTGCCTCTGCATTCTTTAACTGCTGCTCACCTTTTTTAAGTTCACTTTCGGCATCGGCAAGCTTGCCGGCACCGTCTTCTATTTCCTGCTTTGCATCCGCAAGCTCGGTATAAGCCTCTTCAAATTTTTCATCAATCAGGGCCTCAACCTTCTTATTTACCTCAGTAACCTTCTCATCGGAAATAACTACATGGAGGCTTTCTTCAATAATACCCCTGGTGTTAACCGAAGCAACACCCTCCACGCTTTCGATTTCGGGTACAATCTTATCTTCAACAAAAGCTCCCGCCTCGGCCTGTGTCATTCCTTCAACACCAACCGCAGCAATCATTGTAGGCAGCATATTGGGGTTAAGCTTCATAATAATAGGGCTGCCAACCTCGTCGGGCCAATAGCCTTCAAGCTGATCCAGTTTTTCCCGAATATCCAGGGAAACCGAGTCCATATTGGCTTTTTGTGAGAATTCCAGAATAACAACACCATAGTTTTCCGAAGACATGGACTGAATACCCTCAATGTTGGATATGGTTGCCATGGAGGCTTCTATCGGTGATGTAACTACAGTTTCTACTGTTTCAGGGCTGGCACCCGGATATGTTGTCATTACCACAACATAAGGAAGATTTATGTCAGGAAGAAGATCTGCTGACATCTTGGTAAAGGAAACATAACCCAGAATAAGTACCAGCAGCACGCCTACCAGCACTGTATAAGGTTTTTTTACACTAATTTTAGATAACATATTTTATTTCTCCCCGGGCCAACAGCCCTTTTATAAACATACAAACACATACAAAACCATACGGTGTATATTTCACGAATAAATGATATATCAGCGCATAAATATACACTCTACAATAGAAATCAATTATACTAAATCAATAATTAACTCTCAAATAAAAAAACTATAAACTTTCCTGAAATAATCGCTCAATATCCGTCAAAAAGACCATTTCGCAATATATGCTTTAAACTATAGCAATAAAAGCAGAAAAACAGTGACCGATATAATGATATTATCAATACAGAAAGGGGCATAATCACCGCCATCTACGGGCAGACAGACTCCCACCCGATACTTATACTTCCACATTGTGAATTATTTGTGAACAAATCCAAAAGCGGTGACAATTTTCAATTATGGGAAAAGAAGCAAAAATTACAATTCACCCCGAATATCAAATCGGAGAAATATCACCGCGCCTGTTTAGCGCATTCTTAGAGCCTATCGGTACCATGGTTAACGGTACAATGTTTAATCCCAAACATCCTACCGCCGACGAGCAGGGCTTTAGAACCGACTTTATTAACGGTCTTAAGGACTCCAAGGTTCCGGCAGTACGACTTCCCGGAGGTAATTTCGTGTCAGCCTGGCAGTGGAAGGATTCCATCGGCCCTATGAGCGAACGGAAGGTTCACCTTGATCCCGCATGGCATCAGTACATCCTAAACGATGTTGGCCACGACGAATATCTGCAGTGGGCCGAAAAAGTAGGAACAGAGCCCTTATATACCGTAAATTGCGGCACCGGAACTTTTCAGGATGCCATGGACATTGTTGAATACACCAATCACGAGGGTGGAACCTATTGGTCTGATTTAAGAAAAAAGTATGGACACGAAGCACCCTACAGGGTAAAAACCTGGTACCTGGGCAACGAAATGGACGGCCCCTGGCAGTTAGGCTCATGGGACAAAGATCCCCGGGGTTACGGTGTTCGCTGTAATGAACTTTCAAAGGCAATGAAATGGATAGACGAATCCATCGAAACCTGTGTCTGCGGTTCTTCTGCTCCCTTTATGGACCACTATCCT
>JAZUJC010000011.1:0-3449 GCA_045642625.1 Lachnospiraceae bacterium | reverse complement strand
AGCAGTATTCTGGCGCCAACAATAGAGGTTTCCATTCCATCAACATCGATATCCGCACTAATCGAATCGATATCAAAGGTCATTCTGAGCACAAACTCAGTACCCTTCATATATTCGCTTTCCACCTTCAGCTCGCCGCCCATCAAATCGGTCAGCTGCTTGGCAATTGCCATTCCAAGGCCTGTGCCCTTGTAGGTAGGACCGTTTGCGGTTTCTTCCTGACTGAATTCATCCCAGATATGGCTTATAAATTCAGGTTTCATTCCGATTCCGGTATCTTTTATTGCAAAAGAATATGTTACCTGCTTATCGGTAAAGGATTCTTCTTTTACGCTAAAGGTTATTGTGCCACCGTCAGGCGTAAATTTAACCGCATTGCCAAGAATATTAATGAGAATTTGTCTAAGATGAAGCTCATCCCCCATTACATAGGGATAAGTCATATCTTTGAAATCCTCCACCAGATTAATTAATCGTCCCTCAAGCTGACCTCCCACAATACGGGCACAGTTCGCAACAAATTCGCGTACGTTAAAGGGCTTTTTATTTATAACAACCTTACCGCTTTCAATACTGCTCATATCAAGGACATCATTAATAAGGCTCAGCAAATGCTGTGAAGCGGTGTCAATCTTATTAAGACTGTCCAAAAGGCGTGCCTCGTCATTATGGTATCTTCGGGCAATTTCAGTCATACCGATTACACCGTTAATGGGAGTTCGAATATCATGGCTCATTCGGGCAAGGAACTCACTTTTCGACTGACTGGCTTCTTCCGCTCTTCGCTTGGCCTCCATCAATACCTCACGACGTTCGTGCTCCTGCTTCATTACTTCAGTGTTATCCGCAATTGTAATAACCACCTGATTACCATCGCCATTGACTCTGGTAAATCTCATTTCATAATCTCGTTTACCCTTTCCACCCATATTTTCCGAAAAGGTAACCAGAAAATGATTTTGCCTTTTAAGCCTTGCCCGCAGATATGAAAGAGAAAGAACCCCTCTCATTTTGTCTCTGTCCTCCGGAGCTACAGCATTTTCTATAAAGTGCTTGTTCATTGCAGAAAGCGAAGATATTTTCTCATACATACCGGCATAGCGGTCAGCCGCCGAATATACACGCACATAATCCTCTACCAAATCGGCATAACTAACTAACTGATAGGATCCGGAAATAATATCAAGTGTAGTCTGTTCTTCCACACTTTGTGTCCTGTTAAGATGCAGACTGTACACAACCGCTCCCGCAAGTCGCAGCATAAGAAGATTATCCTGATTTTTCCTGGGGTTATCCAGTGACAAAAAGCCGTTTATCCGGTCGTTTTTATAAAAAGGTGTACACATAATACTCTTTATGCCCTTTTCATTAAGGATTTTTGTCATTTCACCCTTAACAAATGAAGCACCATCTTCCACCGAATCAAAAAAAGTACCTTCATCCTCCAGTCGATCAAGCCAGTCCTGCAGCAGTTCAATAGGATAGTAATCACCCCTTGCACCATAGCCTTCTCCGGGAGCCTCCGGGTAAATGGAAGCTACTACCATATGGGTTTGATCTCTTATTATGGCCATTACACGGGCAGCATCGCTTCCGTAATAATTCTTAAGTGCAAAAAGAATCTGTTCGATTCGGTCATCCACTGAAGTTTCGCCAAGCAATGTCTGCATAATCATAAACATCATGTTTTCACGGCTTCGTGAATTACGAACCTCAATATCTTTTTCACCAAAGCCCAGTATAAATGCTTTTGATGCATCATTAACTCTGGCTACTTTGACCTCGCAATAATGTCCCAGTTCATTGATAAACAGCTTCTTGTAGGATGTCGTATCTGCTAATTTTTCAATTATTAAATCAGGATTTAACTCAATGGCCATCTCATTTCTGTCGGATGCCTGCACTCCACGTTCGAGATAGTACTCCACCAATTCCCTATACTTGTATGTTCCAAGCTTATCCCCTAGCATTTCCCTGATGCGGTCCGATACTATATAGGGAATCAGCGTATCCTCTGCGGGGTCAAAATAAAATACACTGTCATAGTCGGAAATCAGTGCTGAAATCACACTGTCATAACGTTCTTTTTCACGTTTACTGTCCTGGGCCAGTTCCGCAATAGCCAGAGCATTTTCCTCGGCCATACTTTGCTCTCTGTATTTGCGGTTAAATGCACTTTTAACGATGGAGGAAATGATTTTCACCAAATCAGCATCATCAGAATATTTTTTAGGATTATCAAGTCCAAAGAAACCAGAAAATTCCTTTTCATCAATAAACGACGAAAGCACAATGGTCCGTATACCGGTCTCAAACAGATAGTCCTTTATTATTCGATAATCATCACCACTCTCAGTAAAAATGGGCCTGCCGTTACTTTCGGTCATCATCGACTTAAGCCCGTTCACAAACTCTTCTGTGGCCAGGTTCATATTCTTATTTGCAGGAGCCACTCCCTCCCGTTCGCTGGAATACAGTGTTCCGAAATGATTACTTTCCGCTAAAACCTCGCAGGCATAAGCTCTGTCCGCATCAAAAAAAGTTCTTGTCAATTCCAGAATTTTATTAAGCGACGAACTATAGGAATCTGCCGACAACAAATCAAGACACTGTCTTATATAGTTGTTCTTATCAGCCATTTCCAGCTGTCGGCTCATTTGCCCGGCTGTCTGCTTATCTATTTCCTTAAAGGTCAGCAGTACTCTTGAAGGGTCATCTCCAAGCCTTGCCAGCACTCTGGCATTACAGCGCATCCATGAACCATCAACCATAAGTGTTCTATAGGCAATTTCAAATTCGTCAGACCCGCCAAATGACCTGACAAGATTATCCACAGTGCTGATGCGTTCAAACCCAAGCTTATCCTCCTCGATAATAAACTTGGACATTCTCGCCATATCGGCATTATAGTCAAAAGAATATTCATTACCGCTTACGTCTACGGAATTGTAAAAGATTCTGTATTGTCCCTTAATACAGTCCAAAACAAAAACAGAATCATAGTCGTTAATAAGCTCCTCTCTGGCAAGAATACGAAGTTCATCGGAGGTGAGGGTCATTAACTGATTTTCGGCATCCGTAACTCCTACATGCTTATTTGACGAAATAAGCTTAATGTAATCGTAATTATCGGGATAAGGCACATTTACCTCATTAAAGGTATTGGTAAGATTTACACTGGCCTTCAAAAAGGTATAAAAAATATCGAAGGGCTCTCCCCTGTCAATTACCCCTGCCTCAATACCAGCTTTAAACATTCTTTCTATTCCGCTGGTTTTAAAGGCCTCTTTTATGGCTTCTATACCACCTGCAGGCACCTCATGGGAGTTTAGCGTTATGGTCAAAAACAAATAGCCTGTATCGCCTGCAGAAGCAAACTTCTTAATATTATCAAGCATTCCGTTCAGGGCTTCGGCAGCCGGAACCCCCATAGGCACAAAATTTACACA
>JAZUJC010000010.1:0-3893 GCA_045642625.1 Lachnospiraceae bacterium | reverse complement strand
TTGACACTTACCGGCACTTTACTTAATATGTATCTATATTCATTTGGAACTATATCATTTATATGTGAGGATAAATATATGGGAAAAAAATTTGAAGAACCGATAATTACAGATTGTTTCGATGCCGTTGAAGGTGTTTTTGCAGCCAGCGGTTTTGTTCCGGATACACCCCCTAAGCCCAACGGAGATAACTGGACATGGGAAACGAAATTTGAACACCATGATACCGGTACACTTTCATCCGTTCATGTTCGTGGTCGTTCAAAGCGTGCGGGTTCAGGTGCATCTGTTACCGTTTCACTTCTTGATGGAACCCGTACAATTAAGGAGGTAAAGAATTTTTCACTTCCTTTAGGTTTCACTTACAGACTTTGCGGAAATACAATTTATTTCACCACCTCATCTTCTTACAACCCCAATGAAGGTGTTGATATCTCATTCGAATGTGTCTTTGGTGGCGCTAAGGATGGTGCATACGGCGAAGGTGGCCACACCCTTTCTGAAGCAGAAAAGAACACTACTGGTATTATGGATACCTCATGGCAGTAATTATAATGGCTAATATGCAGTCACGAGTGCATTTGCATTTGTGACTGCTTTTTTTATATAATAACTCAGTAATGATTTTTATTTTATAAGGAATTATTTTTTATTAATGGCTAAGGGTATTAAGCATTATATAAACAGAATAAAGAGCGGGCGACTTAAAGAACTGGCAAGTGATATGAAATGGATTTACGGATATGGAAAAAAGCATATCCTCTCCATCATTATTTATACTGCCCTTGGTTTATCGGGTGTAATTGTGAGCCTTATCGGAAGCCTGGTTTCAAGAGACCTTGTAAATATCATTACCGGTCACCAGCCCGGCGCATTAATGTTCACCTTTATAATGATGATAGTAGTGCAACTGGTAAGTATGGCCATAGGAAATATATCACAGTATATTTCTACCGTTATCAATCTTAAAGTGGATAACACCATTAAGTCGGATATTTATTCCAAAATAATAACAACCGAATGGGAAGAGCTGACCCGTTTCCATTCGGGAGACCTGCTCACACGCTGGAGCAGTGATGCTTCCGTCGTGTCAAACGGAATTCTCTCTATGATACCCAATGCTATTATGTATATCTTCAGATTTGGCTCTGCACTGTGGCTGGTATTAAGAGAAGATCCTTCTTTTGCCATCTTCGCTGTCGTCAGTGCACCGGTTACACTTATTGCATCCCGCCAAAGTATGCGAAGAATGCGTAAATCCGGTATGGGCAACCTGGAAGCAAACACCAGAATGTCCAGCTTTATACAGGAATCTTTCTCCAACACGCAGCTGGTTAAAGCCTTTGATATGATTCCGGTATACCTGGACCGATTAAAAGAATGTCAGTCTGACTTAACAAATGCAAAGCTTAGATATCAGCGTTTTTCCATTTTTAATGTTATTCTTACCACCATCATTTCTATGATAGTAACCTACTCCACCTACGGTTGGGGTGTTTATAAGGTTTGGAACGGATACATTGATTACGGTACCATGACAATGTTTATCTCTTTGTCTACGTCCCTTTCCGGAAGTATTCAAAACCTTATAAGCCTGATTCCAAGCACTATCGCATTGTCCAACTCGGCAAAACGATTAATGGATATCGATTCCCTTCCCAAAGAGGACTATTCCATGCGGGAAGAGGTTGCCGAATTTGCCAACCTACATCTTGAAAACGGTATTGGATTAAGTGTACGTGATGCAGCATTCACATACAAAAACGGAACAGACGTATTTGCACATGTAAGCTTTGATGCTCATCCCCACGAAGCAATAGCTTTGGTAGGGCCCTCCGGTGAAGGCAAAACAACAATGCTCAGGCTTATCCTGTCAATCATAAGCCCCGGAGAAGGCACCGGTTATGTATGTCCCGGAGGTAAAACTCCCGAGCTTACGGACGAATGCTTACAGCTATCCGCCTCAACCAGACAGCTGTTTGCTTATGTGCCTCAGGGAAACACCATGTTCTCCGGTACAATTGCCTCTAACATGCGAAATGTCAAGGGCGATGCCACCGATGAAGAAATCATAGATGCCCTTCAAAAGGCCTGCGCCTGGGATTTTGTAAGCAAGCTCCCTGATGGCATCAATTCATACATTCAGGAGCATGGCGGCGGTTTCTCAGAGGGTCAGGCACAGCGATTGTCTATTGCCCGGGCAATCCTTAGAAGGTCACCTATTCTTCTTTTGGATGAAGCAACCTCTGCTTTGGATGTGGCAACCGAACGAAATGTGCTAAGAAATATAATGTCGGATTCCTATCCCCGAACCACTGTCGTTACTACACACAGGCCTTCGGTATTAACTGTTTGCAACCGAGTATATGCCATCAGAAACCACGGCTGCGACTTAATGACCACAAGCGAAATAAACGATATGATAAAAGGCTATTAATAAACAACAAGCCCCCAAGCGATTTATATATTCAATTCTTCGAATATATAAACCATTTGAGGGGCTTTATCATTCTAAACTATCTGTTATCTATTTTTTCAGGATTCATATCATGATGAGTTAACCTGTCCCACGCTACGTTTTCCCATTTTGTTCCGGGCTTTCCGTAGTTACAATAAGGATCTATTGAAAGACCGCCTCTGGGAAGAAACTTACCGGTTACTTCAATGTATTTGGGATCCATAAGCTTAATAAGGTCCTTCATGATAACATTTACAACATCCTCGTGAAAATCCCCATGCTGCCTGAAAGAAAACAAATAAAGCTTTAATGATTTGCTCTCTACCAGCCTTTCATCCGGAACATATGAAATATAAATGGTTGCAAAATCAGGCTGACCGGTTATCGGGCAAAGGCTCGTAAATTCCGGACAATTAAACTTAACAAAATAATCATTCTCCGGATGCTTATTTGAAAAGCTCTCCAAAACACCGGGATCATAATCCGATGAGTACTGGGTTCCCTGACTGCCAAGCTTAGTAAGTTGTTCTTTTTCTCTCATAATCTTTTCCTTTTATTTTTAGCCTTTAATAGGATTATACTTTATATCATAGTCAAAAGTGTCGATTTTTTCTTTTTTCTTAACAAATTTGACTACTGCATATGTTACAGGGGTAAATATGATTTCATAACAAACCTTAAACAAATACTGGAATAAAATCATTTTTAAGAGTTGCGAATTATCCATAACACCGTAAAAAGATATAGTAATGAAAATCACTGAATCAAAGCCTTCGCCCACTATTGTAGACAAAATAGTACGAACCCACAGCTTCTTTCCGTTTGTGGCTACTTTGAGCTTTGATAACACCATTGAATTCGAAAACTCACCGAACAAATATCCGGCAAAAGAAGCAATTGCCACTCTCCAGGTGGTGCCCATTACTGTTTCAAATGCTTCCTGACCCTCCCAAAATCCGGGATGAGGAAGCGCCAGCGTTATAAGATAGATTGCCACTGCAAAAAAGCTACACGCAAATCCAAGCCAAATGATGATACGGGCTTTTTTAAAACCATACACTTCGGTAAATATATCTCCGAAAATGTAAGTAACAGGAAACAGAATGACTGCTGCCGGCAGGGTAATATCACCGGTAACCGCCCACATTTTACCTGCAATAAGGTTGGATAACAGCAAACAGGTAACATAGGCTACCGCAATTACCATAAAAATCTTGGATACGCTTTGTTCCTGTTCCGATACATAAATATCTTTCTTCTTCATTTTTCCTCCATAAATCACCGGGCTCTTTTACGTTTTAGGCAAGCATTCCTACAACATAAAAAGCCCTACATTTTATGCAGGGCTAACTAAACATAGTATAACTATATAAGTTGTCCTGGTTTTGTTTAACGACAGGATGGCACAAACGAACTGTCGAATGAATAATAGCAA
>JAZUJC010000009.1:0-4372 GCA_045642625.1 Lachnospiraceae bacterium | reverse complement strand
GTCAGATGGGTTCTTGGTGAGCAGCGTATTAAGCAGCTTCGTGGTGCTTCAATGCAGGATGTTATTTTCTCGGGAACTGAGCTTAGAAAGCCATTAAGCTATGCTTCTGTTGCCATTACTCTTGATAATTCGGACCATCAGCTTGCAATTGATTATGATGAGGTTACCGTTACCCGTAGACTTTACCGTTCCGGTGAGAGTGAGTATCTTATTAACGGAACAATATGCCGATTAAAAGATGTAAATGAATTGTTTTATGATACCGGTATCGGTAAGGAAGGTTATTCTATTATCGGTCAGGGTCAGATTGATAAGATTCTTAGCGGAAAGCCTGAAGATCGTCGAGAACTGTTTGACGAAGCTGCAGGTATAGTTAAATTTAAGCGTAGAAAAGATACCTCTGTTAAGAAACTTGAGTCGGAAGAGGGTAACCTTGTTCGTGTTAAGGATATTTTGACAGAGCTTGAAAAACAGGTCGGTCCCCTTGAAAAGCAGGCCGAAGTTGCCAAAATTTATTTGAAAAACAAAGAAGAACTTAAATCTTTGGATGTTAATGTTTTTCTTTTGGAAAACAACAGGTTAAAAGAGCAGCTTGAGGCAGTTGAGGAAAAACTTTCGATTGCCAATAAAGATTATGCGGATACAAACGAAAAATACGAGGATATTAAGCATGAATATACCCGTATTGAAGAGCGTATTGCCGATTTGAACGAGCAGATTGACAATGCTAAAAATGAGTTGTCCAATTCCGGTATTTTGCGTGAAAAGCTTGAAGGTGAAATCCTGGTTTTAAGAGAGCAGATTAAGGCAAAGCAGAACAGTGAAACAGATCTCACTGAACGATTGGATGTAATTAATGCAGACATTGTTAAAAAACAGGAAGAAAAGGCCGGCGTTTTGGAGCAGAAGCACGTTGGCGATAAGCAGTTGGCTTCATTAACTGAAGCCAAGGCTGAAGCGATGGAGCTTCTTAATAATGTACAGAAAAAGATTATTGAGCTGGATACCGCTATTGAAAACAACAAGAACACCATAATCGGTGAGCTTAATCGCCGTGCGTCCATAAAGTCTCAGCTTGGACGTTATGACACTATGAAGGAGCAGATTTCCATAAGAAAGGCTGAGCTTACATCTAAGCTTGTTGAGGCCAAGTCCAACGAAGAAAAACAGGACGAAGAAATTGTTCGTTTGATTGAAGCCGGTAAGGCTATAGACGAAGAAATAGCGAAGATGAACGAATATCTTAAGGTTAAGGAGACCGAGATTGAGGGAATTCGTGAGAATCTTGCAAAAATGGATAAAGAGCTTAGAGATACTCAGGTTCTTTATCATCAGGATAAGTCAAAGCTTGATGCTCTTACTGCCCTTACAGAGCGATATGAAGGTTATGGTAACAGTGTTAAGAAGGTAATGGAGCAAAAGAGCAGCAACAAGGGAATTATAGGTGTTGTTGCAGATATATTTACTGTTGAAAAGAAATATGAAACTGCCATTGAGGTTGCATTAGGCGGTAATGCTCAGAATATTGTTACCGAAGATGAACAGACTGCCAAGAAAATGGTTGAGTTCCTAAAGAAAAGTCAGCACGGTAGAGCAACATTCCTGCCTCTTACCACAATCAAGGAGCCTCAGAAGTTCAAAAATACCGATGCATTGGATGAAGAGGGTGCAATCGGTCTTGCAGAGTCACTTGTGAAGGTTGATAAAAAATATGCTGATGTTGCTTCAACCCTTCTTGGACGTATTTTGGTAGTTGACACTATTGATAATGCTCTTAAGATTGCCAGAAAATATCATTTTGGTATGTGGATTGTTACCTTGGAAGGTGAGCAGCTGGCTCCCGGCGGCTCTATTTCCGGTGGTTCATTTAGAAATAACTCTAATTTCCTCGGAAGACGTCGTGAGGTGGAAGAGCTTGAAAACAAGACAAAAGAATCCCTTGCAAAGATAGACGGTTTATTGGCTGATATTGAAAAATTAAAGAGCGAGCGTAATAAGAAGCGTCTTGCAAACGAAGATTTTAAGGCCCAGATTCAGAAAAAATATATTGAGCAGAATACTGCCAAATTGAATATTACTCAGGCACAGCAAAAGAAAAATGACGTTATTCAGGGTTCACTTGATTTGGCCAATGAAGAGGTTGAAATTGCTACTCAGTTAAAGGATATTGAAAGCAGTAAAGAGAATATCCTTAAAGACCTGACCGATTCTGAAAAGCTTGAAAAGGATTTAACCAAAGAAATCGGTGTTTTACAGGAAGAACTTGATGCTAACAGAGCAAAAGAAGCTGATTTTTCTGCTGAAGTTTCTGCCCGTGATATTGAGCTTAATAAGTGTCTTCAGAAACAGGATTTTGTTAATCAGAATCTTTTCAGAATTGAAAATGAGATAAAGAAATTTGAAATTGATGCTGCTGAAGTTCAAGGTAAAATTTCTGAAGGTCTTGAAGAAATTGCCATTAAAGAAAACAGTATTTCAGAGATTGAGAAAACTATTCTTGCCGGTAATACCTCCCAGGGTGAAAAGGAAAATGAACTTAACTCCAATATTCGTACCCGTGATGAGCTAAACGATCGTCAGAAACGTTTCTTTAGTGACAGAGAAGAACTTTCCAACAGGATTTCTACTCTGGATAAGGAAATATATCGTTTAACGGCACAAAAAGAAAAGTATCAGGAGTCCATTGAATCCCAGATTAATTATATGTGGGAAGAATATGAGATAACTCTTATTGATGCCGCATCATTAAAAGACGAAGAAATGACCGATTTAAGTGCAATGAAAAAACGTATCGGTCAGGTTAAGGATGCTATCAAAAAGCTTGGTGATGTTAATGTTAATGCTATTGAAGATTACAAGAATGTAATGGAAAGATATACTTTCCTTAAACAGCAGCATGATGATCTTGTGGCAGCCACCGAAGATTTGAAGGGTATTATTGCCAATCTTGATGATGCAATGCGTAAGCAGTTCACCGAAAGCTTTAAAGATATTAATTCTGAGTTTGATAAGGTATTTAAAGAATTGTTTGGCGGTGGAAAGGGTACTCTTGAACTGATAGAGGAAGAGGATATTCTCGAGGCAGGCATCAGGATTATTGCTCAGCCCCCCGGAAAGAAGTTACAGAATATGATGCAGCTTTCCGGTGGTGAAAAGGCGTTAACCGCAATTGCATTACTGTTTGCAATTCAGAATCTTAAGCCTTCACCTTTTGCATTACTGGACGAAATTGAAGCAGCGCTTGATGAAAGTAACGTAGACCGCTTTGCCAAGTATCTTCATAAGCTTACAAAGCATACTCAGTTTATTGTTATTACACACAGACGCGGTACTATGGAACGATGCGACAGGTTATACGGTATTACAATGCAGGAAAAGGGTGTTTCTGCACTTGTAAGTGTTAATCTTATAGATAAGGATTTGGATGATTAATATTTTTTGAGGTATATATGTCAGAAGAAAAGTTAGGTTTTTTTGCCCGTTTAAAAAAAGGGCTTACAAAATCAAGAAATGGTTTCACAAGCGAAATTGATCGTGTATTTCTTGGCTATGAAAAAATCAATGATGACCTGTACGAAGAGCTTGAAGAAGTTCTTATTATGGGAGATGTTGGTATTAATACCACTGAAGATATCATTGATAATTTAAAGCAGCGGGTTAAAGAAAATCATACAAAGATTCCCGGGGAGCTTAAGTCTCTTCTTTATGAGGAAATCAGGCAGCGTCTTTCCATCAGTGAGGATTCTTATGATTTTCAGAATGAAAAATGTGTGATTATGGTGGTTGGTGTAAACGGAGTAGGTAAGACAACTACTGTCGGTAAGATTGCAGGCATTTTTCACAGGGAAGGCAAAAAGACACTTGTTGCAGCCTGTGATACCTTCAGGGCAGCTGCCAATGCACAGCTTGAGGAATGGGCCAGGAGAGCTGATGTATCGATTATTACTTCAAGAGAGGGTACAGACCCCGCCAGCGTTGTTTTTGATGCAGTAAATGCAGCTAAGGCAAGAAATACTGATGTACTTATTTGCGATACCGCAGGAAGACTTCACAACAAGAAGAATCTTATGGAAGAGCTTCGCAAGATGAACCGGGTTATTGACAGAGAATTTCCCGGTGTACGCCGCGAAACCTGGGTTGTTCTTGATGCTACAACAGGGCAGAATGCTGTTAATCAGGCCAAAGAATTTGGGGAGGTAACTGATTTGACAGGTATCGTTCTTACCAAAATGGACGGAACAGCCAAGGGTGGTATTGCTATTGCCGTAGCGTCAGAGCTTAATATTCCCGTTAAATTTATTGGCGTTGGAGAAGGTATGGAAGACCTTCAGAAATTTAATCCCGATGAAT
Organism: Lachnospiraceae bacterium; assembly: GCA_045642625.1. Taxonomy (GTDB): domain Bacteria; phylum Bacillota; class Clostridia; order Lachnospirales; family Lachnospiraceae; genus UBA1258. The sequence continues at coordinate 22 of JAZUJC010000009.1, read as the reverse complement.
TTATGAATGCTTTGTTTAATAT
>JAZUJC010000008.1:0-3956 GCA_045642625.1 Lachnospiraceae bacterium | reverse complement strand
ATTGAAGGTGCAATCGGCGGAAATACCCCTGCAGGCTGGGCACAGCAGGCGGGAGCAGTATCGGCAGACGGGAGCGAAGTAACCTGGGAATTTATCATGGGTACATATGTGGATTATGCCAAGGTGGATATCTGGTATACGGCAGGATCCTTCATCGGTATTAAGGCTATTACCGTAACAGAAGTTTAAGGCATTTTATAAAATGCGGTTGCTGAAGCACCCTTTGAGATAATAGAAGAGCGGGATACCTTATTCGAGGTATCCCGCTCTTTTAGTGCGGATAACAGGGTGCCAGGCGCCAGTGGCGCCTGAAAGGCACCGACCGAAGCAAAGCGGAGACCGAGCCTGCCAGGGTCGGTTCTCCGTCCACACGAAAAAAAGACCCGTAAATCGGGTCTTTTTAAGTGCGGATAACAGGAATCGAACCTGCACGGTCTCCCACCAGAACCTAAATCTGGCGCGTCTGCCAGTTCCGCCATATCCGCTTGTTTCTACATATTATCAATTCGGAACTGGCAGACGCGCTGTTTGTTGCGCAAACTCGCGTCCCCTACAATTGAGGCAAGCTCAATTGTCAAGAGTTCCGCCATATCCGCGTAAAAAATATAAAATTGAATTGGAACTAATTAATCCCATTCACTTAAAAAGACCAAGGAAAACCTTGGTCACAAAAGTGAGCCACTGGGGACTCGAACCCCAGACAACTTGATTAAAAGTCAAGTGCTCTACCACCTGAGCTAGTAGCCCATATATATTTCTTCAAACTGGGCTAGCCGGATTTGAACCGGCGAATGCAGGAGTCAAAGTCCTGTGCCTTACCGCTTGGCGATAGCCCAAAGCTTACTCCAACAGTTACCCTTCAATGAAGTGCTAGTGTTAGCAGGGTGGATAGAGGGACTCGAACCCTCGATCTCCAGAACCACAATCTGGCGCGTTAACCAACTACGCTATATCCACCATGGCGTGCCCAAAGGGATTCGAACCCCCGACCCACGGCTTAGAAGGCCGTTGCTCTATCCAGCTGAGCTATGGACACATTTTCTACACGCTGATTACGTTTCTAGTGAGAGATTACTCTCTCAAGAGCGGGTGATGGGAATCGAACCCACGTATCCAGCTTGGAAGGCTGGTGTTCTACCATTGAACTACACCCGCATATTTAATTAATAATCGGGGTGACAGGATTCGAACCTGCGACCCCCTGGTCCCAAACCAGGTGCTCTACCAAGCTGAGCCACACCCCGAAAAGGGCATAGCCCCCACGACGCAAAAGTTATTCTACGATAAATTAATATATGTGTCAACAAAAAAATAATAATAAAAGAAGGTTTTTTTACTATTGTTTGTTTGAAGTTGATTATATGGTATAATAAACAATTGATTGGCGGCGCTCAAACAGGTATCAGGGCGTAGGTAACCGCTAATCAGAACTGGCAGCAGGTGGATTGATATGACCTTCAATTCTTTTGAATTTCTGGGATTTTTCCTGGCAGTATGTTTCTTATATTATGTTTTGCCTAAAAAAGCAAGGGCCGTTCTTATGGCTGTTGCTTCTTTGGGGTTCTACGCATTATATGATCTTAGGCTTACGGCCTTTTTATCGGTATATATTCTTTTTGTTTATACTATCGGGATTGCTTTTTCAAAAAAGAAGGGAAAGGCAGTTGTTTTTCTGTCGATTGTACTGGCATTACTTCCGCTGTTGGTGTGCAAATACACCAATTTTGGATTAAGCATTTTGGATAAGGTTGCTTCTTTATTTAAATTAAGCAACGCCACCCATGTAATAACAATCGTAGCCCCCCTAGGCATTTCCTATTTTACATTTAAGTCGGTGGGTTATCTTGTTGATGTTTATAAAGGAAAAATAAAAGCAGAGTCTGATTTTATTACATTCTTCGCATATATTTCCTTCTTCCCCGAAATGCTGACAGGCCCCATAGACCGGTCCGATAATTTGCTGGTTCAGCTAAAAGAAGGCGGCCCGAAGCGTTGGAGCGACCTTGAGCGTGGTGTTCTTTTGTTGCTGTTTGGCTTCTTTGAAAAAATGTGTATTGCCGACAGGCTTGGTATAGTTGTAGATCATGTATATTCAAACCTTCGGTCCTACAGTGGCGTGGTGGTAATGCTTGCAATAGCGTTCTACTCCATCCAAATCTACATGGATTTTGCAGGCTGTACACATATGGCGTTGGGGGTTGGTAAGGCGCTCGGCTTTGATCTTCCCGAGAACTTTAAGGAGCCCTATATGGCTACCAGTGTGCAGGAATTTTGGCAGAGCTGGCATATGTCTTTGATGGGCTGGCTGAAAGAATATATTTACATTCCCCTGGGAGGCAACCGGAAGGGGATATTCAGAAAATACCTTAATATGATGGTGGTTTTCTTTGTGAGCGGTCTTTGGCATGGAGCAGGTTTTAGCTTTATTGTGTGGGGATGCTTAAACGGACTGCTTCAGATAGGGGGAATGCTTTTGGGCAAAAGAAAGCAGGCTCTGTACAATGCGCTGGGCATAAAAGAAACTTCTGAAGGCCTTAGGTGGTGGAAGAGAATAGGTGTTTTTATACTGATGTCATGTACATGGGTATTTTTTAGAGCCGGTTCCCTTGGCTTTGCAATTTCTGTTTTCAGGAGAGCAGCATGCAGGCTTAACCCCTGGTGCCTGTTTGACGGAACTCTTTTTACGCTGGGATTAAATGAAAAGAACTTCCATCTGCTTCTTTTGCTTCTTATATTTGTAGCTATATTCGATTATACCAGGGTAAGAGGCTTTAAGCCGTTGGAATGGGCAATAAGTGCTCACTGGATATTTAAATGTGTGGTTTTCCTGGCACTGTTGTTTACAGTTATTATCTTTGGTATTTACGGAACGGCTTATGATGCTTCTTCCTTTATTTATATGCAGTTCTGATTAATTGGTATATTTGAGGTATTTGGCTTGAAAATTTATACAAAACGTATAATTAAAATTGCTATATTGCTGATTGCAACCGTTTCTTTGTTTGTTGCGGTGCAAAATGTCCTTCGTCGAAAGGGAATATATAAGCTTACCGAAACTCCGGAAACCGAAATCTGGCAGGGCCTTTATAATCTCGACAAAAATAGCGTGGATGTATTTTTTGTGGGCAGCAGTCATGTATATAACGGTATATGTACCCCAATGTTTTACAGTGAAACGGGGTATACGGCATATAATCTGGCCTCATCAAATCAGGATTATTTTGTTGCTTATTATATGCTAAAGGAGGCGCTTAAGAGGCAGAAACCTTCTGTTGTGGTGTTAGAAACCTATGGCTGCCATCAGCAGCCCTTTATAGACAGGGATTATGATAAGAACACATACTATAAGATGGCCTTTGATGATATGCGTTTGTCGTTTAATAAGGTTAAGGCTGTTATGGAGTGGAAGAAAAACAGCCCGGATATCAGTGTGATGGAAAGGCTGTTTCCGGTGTTTGAATATCACTCGAGATGGGATGATGTAAGCAGTGAGGATTTCTCGGACAAAGAATTTAGAAGTGTACTGCTGGGATATGCGCAGACCTTTAAGGGTGATGAAAAAATAGATTATGAGGGCTACAGTGTTGCCGGTGATGCAATTGAGTGTCCTAAAACTGCCATGGACTATTTGGACAAAATAGTCAGCCTGTGTGAGGCAAAAGAAATCGAACTTATTCTTGTTACGGTGCCGGATTCAATTCATGATTCGGGAAAGAGTGTTTCAATTGCAGCAGAGGCCGAAAATCGTGATTTGATATATATTGATTATAATGATTCTGTTAACCTGAGTAAGCTCGATATTCCGGCAAATGGCTGGAGAGACCGAAGCCATATGAATGACATCGGTGCACAGGCACTTACTCGAGGAATAATTGAAGATTTACGTGAATTGGGGGCTATTGACAGCAAAGTGCCGTCGAATGCTAAATTTGATGCAGCGGTTGAAGCCTCTGACC
>JAZUJC010000007.1:0-8752 GCA_045642625.1 Lachnospiraceae bacterium | reverse complement strand
CGAACTGGCTGAGAAGATACAAAAGGCAGTCAGCTTTGATTATCCTCACAGGAACCTGTCGGGGCTTAAAATAAAAACAACGGTTTCCGAGCTTAAAATGGCTGCAATGGAAGAGGTTCAGGGCGAAACGGAAGCTCTTTTCAAGGAACGCGAAAAAGAAGAATACGTGCCCCGATTTGCCGGCGGGCAGGAGAAGGTTGGCGGTACGGATCGCGGTACTGCTTATCATAACGTACTTCAGCTGATTGATTTTTCTTTGGAAACTACCGAAGATGGCTGGAAACAGCAGCTTGAGCAGGTTGTATCAGCAGGAAAGATTACCCGGGAAGAAGTGGAACTGGTCAACAAAAAACGTCTTTTTTCTTTTGCCGGCTCAGATATGGCACAAAGAATGCACCTGGCAGCAAAAAGGGGCGAACTGTTCAAGGAACAGCCTTTTGTTATGGGCGTGTCTGCAGACAGGCTCAATAATGAATATCCCGACAGCGAAACTGTGCTGGTGCAGGGTGTAATTGACGTATTTTTCTACGAAGATGATAAGGTTGTTGTTATGGATTATAAAACCGATAAGGTTGATAATGCTGCAGAACTGGCCCAACGCTATCAAAAACAGCTGGATATTTACGGTGAAGCTTTGGAAAAACTGACCGGAAAACAGGTTAAAGAGAAAACTCTATATTCATTTGCACTGGGGGAGGAAATTGTGCTAAAATAGTTACGTATGTTTATGAAGGGAATGCGTATCAGCAGGGCAGTACAGCCTGTTTGCTGATTGGCAAATGTTATGGACAAAAAGATAGGAATAATTCTGGAGGGTGGCGCAATGCGCGGTATATTTACCGCCGGTATCGTTGACTACTTCCTGGATGCAAATATAAATATTCCCAACGTATTGGCCGTATCAGCCGGTGCTTATTCCGGTATGAATTATGTTTCCGGTCAGCGCGGTCGCATTATGGATGCGGTAATCGAACCTCTCCGTAATGAAAAGCTTTTGGGTGCCAAAAATTTCTTTACCACCGGTGAGTTTTTTAACATGGATCTTTTATTCAACAGGATTCCTAAGCACGAGAGTCCTTTTGATTTTGATTCTTTTATTAAGTCGGGCAAGAGATTTATTACCAGTGTTATTAACTGTAATACGGGTGAGCCCCAGTACTATGAGCAATTTAAGGATTTGGATGAATTCCTTCATATTTGCCGTGTAGGTAACTCACTTCCCCTTCTTTCAAGGATGGGTTATCTGGATGGTGAACCCTGTATGGATGGCGGTATGGCGGATGCGATTCCTATCTCCAAGGCGATTGAAGAGGGCTGGAACAAGATAATTGTTGTTTTTACCCGCGAAGCCTCATACAGAAAGGGTGCCAAAGGGGATATTTACAATTCGAAAATAGTAAAATTCCTGTACAGAAAATACAAGGGACTGTTAAAGGCAATTGATGCACGCCCTAAAAAATACAACGATTCCATAGACCTTCTCAATCAGCTTGAAGCTGAGGGAAGGGCTTTTGTGTACAGGCCTGAGGGTATTACCCTTGCCAACAAGGAATCCAATACCGAAGTGCTTAAAAATTATTACAATGTAGGTTATGAATATGCTAAATCGCGCCATGATGAGCTGATAGCATTTCTTAATTCATAAAGGTTAGTATATTATTGAACCCCTGATTCGCAGTAATGCGGGTGCAAGGATTAGTTTCGAGGGACAAATGGGACGAGTTAGATTTTTGTTTGCATTGTGGGCAGCGAAAATGTCCATCCCGGTAATGAAGCTTACCGGTCATAATGCTACAAACTATCCCGGGCAGATAGCCATAAATATCTGTCCGGATTTTTTAAAGTACATTGGAAAGCCTGAACATATTATTTCGGTAACCGGTACCAACGGAAAGACCACCGTAAACAATATGATTGTTGATATGTTTGAGGCTTCAGGCAAGAAGGTATTAAGCAATCGTGCCGGTTCAAACACACGAACAGGTATTACCACAGCCCTTATCAGGGGTGCAAAGCTTTCGGGTAAGCCCAAATACGATACGGCAGTGTTCGAAACCGACGAGAGAAGTACTCTCCGCATATTCCCCTGGGTAAAGCCCGAGTATGTTTTAATCACCAATCTCTTTAGAGATTCGATTATGAGAAACGGTCATCCCGAGTTTATAGGTGGAATTCTTACCAAGAACATTCCTGCCGAATCAAAACTGATTCTTAACGGTGATGATCTTATTTCCTGTCAGATTTCCCCTGACAACAAGAGAGTATATTTTGGAATTGATAAGCTGGACACTGATTTGACCGAGTGTATCAATCTTATAAATGATATCCGTATCTGCCCCAAGTGTTCAGGAAAGCTTACATACGATTATTTAAGATACCATCATATAGGAAAGGCTCATTGTGTTGATTGCGGCTTTGCTTCTCCTGAGTATGACTACAGGATAAGCAACATTGACTACAAGAGTCAGAATGTAACGATTACCGATAAAAACGGTGAAGCCGTATATGATATGGTTAATGACAGCATATTTAACATATACAATATGGTGGCTATCACAGCACTGTTCAGAGAGATGGGATATTCCCACGAAACCATCAGCGAGTGTATGAAAAAAGCCAAGGTTGTGGAGTCACGCTTTAAAGTTGTTGATGTAAACGATGTAAAGATTATTACCCAGCTGGCAAAAGAAAAGAATGCGCTGGCAATTTCCAGAGCGTTTGACTATGTAAAGGACCTTCCCGGAGACAAGACCGTTATTCTTATGATGAACTGTCTCTACGATGAGGAACACTGGTCTGAAAATACATGCTGGATGTATGACTGTGACTTTGAATTTTTGAACAACGAATCGATTAAAGAGATAGTTGTTTCAGGTCCCCGCGCAAGAGATTATAAACTCCGCCTTCTTTTTGCAGGGGTAAGTGAAGATAAAATAAAGGTAATGCCCGATGAGCTGGAGGGTGCCAGAAACGTATCCATGAAAAAGGGAGATACGGTTTGTGTATTCCACGGCGTTGATTCTTTTGACATTACGCAGGATGTCCGCAAGGTGCTTGTTGAGCGGGCAGGAAAGCTGGAGGGTTAAGGCATGAAGATAGAAGTTCTTTATCCCGAGGTTTGTAATCTTTACGGCGATTTAATGAACATTGAATACTTAAAGCGCTCTTTGGCGGCAAGCGGTGTGTCTGATGTGGAGATAATCGAAACTTCGCTTAAATCAGAGCCCTGTTTTGCCAAATCGGCGGTTGATTTGATTTATATGGGCACAATGACCGAAAGCGCTCAGGAACTGGTATTAAAGGCTTTGACTCCCTACAAGGTGCGTTTGGAAGAGCTTATAGGTGGCGGACAGCTTTTCTTAATAACCGGTAATGCCCTTGAATTATTCGGTGAATATATTGGGTGCGAAGAGAAAGAAAATATTAACTGCCTTGGTATTTTTAAAACCCATGCGGTGCAGAAAATGCTTCAAAGATATAATTCTTTGTATGTTGGAAAATACGGAGATGTAGATATTGTAGGCTTTAAGAGTCAGTTCACTCATTCCTACGGTGAGTTTGAAGGTTTGTTTGAAACTGTGAGAGGTGACGGACTTAATCCCGACACCAAGTCAGAAGGCATCAAAAAGAACAATTTTATGGGCACATATATAATCGGTCCCATTCTTGTTTTGAATCCTCCCTTTACCAAGGAGCTCATTAAGCTTATGGGAGTAGAAAGCCCGACAGTAGCCTATGAAGAAGCAGCCATGGATGTATACGAACACAGGCTTTCAGAGTTTATGGAGCCCACCAGGGGACTGACATATTAAGTAGTTGCTAGGGGGCAAAGAATAATATGAATCCGGTTGGGGTTTGAAAAACCTTACAAAAGTCTGGTTGGATTTTTGTGAAATTAGACAAGAATATTAATTAATTTTTGACATAACGATAAGCAGGATACCCTCTCCCAGTGAGAGGGTTATTTCTTTTTCCTCCCAATGATTACCGTGGCCCAGGGGAAAGGTGTTGGTGAGGGTTATATTCTCAGCATTGTATTTGGCACCCCTGATGGTGAGATTTTTGCAGCTGTCAGACAGTGAAAAGAGAGACAGCGCATAGCCGTCCATAGCGGGAAGTGTAAGGCTGCCGCCGCTAAAGGTGCGGGCACGGTTGGTTTCGTCGATAATTTCGCAGGTGCCGCCATGGGATGCCACGAAGCTCAGGCTTTGAATGTTGGCAATAAGATGATCCAGGCGTCCGCCCAGTCCGCAAATAATTTTAATATCGGTATAGCCTTTTGCCATTGCATTCTTAATTGCCAGCATTGTATCGGTGTCGTCCTTTTCTACGGGCATGGTAATGACCGGAATGTCTTTATCGATGCTTCCGTCAAAAGAATCAAAATCCCCAATGACCAAATCAGGCTTAATGCCCAATTTTTCGGAATATAAATATCCTTTGTCGCAGGCAATTACATAATCATATTTAAAATCCAAAGCCGGTGCGGAAAATTCGCCACCGGAAATGATAAGTGCTGTTTTCATAATGGAAGGGTGTCCTTATATGTGTTGTTTGGTATAGCCGGTCGCGCTGATTCATAAAAAATTGGTGTTACGAGGATAGCCGGATGGTTATGTATATGAATGGTATAAGCAGCGATATACGTATAAAAACTGATCTGAGACTTATTTGGCGGTATGTAAGTAGCTTGAATACGGCCCAATTTACCGAAGTTACGTATAAATCTTGTATATGTGCTTCTCTTGGCGGTATGTTAAAGCCTTATTTAGGGTTTGCCGGTGTCTCTGATGCGTATAATTCAGTTGATAGTGACATTTTAGCGGTATGGAGAATAACTTGCAAGCGTTCATGCTACGTATAAATGCAAGATTCCAATTGATTTAGCGGTATAGCAAGAAAATGTGAATATTTGATTGGCGCATAATATGCCATCTAATATCAATTTAGCGGTAATGAAGTACATATGCCTAAAAGTGAGCGACTTATAGAAATTATAGGGGTAGTATTTTGTCGGCTGATAATTTGACTCCGGGCAATCAGCCGGCCTTCGGGCCTCCCGGCAGGCTTGAATCTTCATCAAATTCCCCAAAGGCCCTATTTATACTGTAGAAGCATCACCGTATATATGATATAATCAACGAGAATTGGCTTTAATTAGATATAAACCGTGTCTGTAGCAACATTTCACAACATCTTCGATGCAAATTCAGATCATCTGTGATGCGAGAATAATTACTAATGCTGCTAAATCCAAACAGATGCGGGTCTCAGGTTTTATATGTACAAATATATATTATTTGATTTAGACGGTACAATTTCAGATCCGAAGGTAGGTATCTGTACATCCGTTCAGCAGGCTCTTTCAAAAATGGGAATCGAAGAGCCGGATATTGACAAGCTTGAGCCCTTTATTGGGCCTTCCCTTAAAACAAGCTTTACAGAATTTTATGGTATGAGCGAGGAGGACGCGAATAAGGCTATCGGCTATTATCGTGAGCGTTATTCCACAGTGGGCAAGTTTGAAAATGAGCTTTATCCGGGAATGGACGGTTTGCTTAGCGACCTCAAAAAGAAGGGCCGTACTCTTGCTATTGCATCTGGTAAGCCTACTCCTTATGTCGAAGATATTCTTAATCACTTTGAAATCCGTGAATATTTCGATGTTGTTGTAGGTTCCGAGCTTGACGGTTCCCGTGATGCAAAAGAAGATATCATGAGGGAAGCTATCAGACAGATTTTCGGCGAAGAAGAACCCGATTACGACGAACTGGTTATGATCGGTGACAGAAAGTATGATGTGGAAGCTTCTTTTTCCATTGGCATTCCCTGTATCAGCGTTACATACGGTTACGGAACAAGAGAAGAACTTGAAGAGGCCGGTGCCGATAAGATAGTTAATACCATTAACGGCCTTAGAGCAACCTTGATGCCTATTATGACAAGCCCTGCTCCGGCACGAAGTGCAGCACCTTCCCAGGGAGGCGCAGCAAATGATGGTCAGGGTGGCGCAAACAGTGGCCAGAACAATGGTCAGCGCAGTACCGCCGATTTAAAGGCAATGAGAAAGGACATCGGAAAGCAGTCCTTTGCAAATATGTGGGGATATCTTGGACCGGCATTAATGTACTGGATCGGAAGAACTGCAATAACATATTTGATTTTGACCATTGTATTTAACTACATCAGAGATTATTTTGATGCTGAGACGGGAACCATCGTACCCGGGTACGAAAATACACTTTATACCATTGATTATATTATTCCAAGGGTAGCCATTGTACTGGTATGTCTGTTCCTGTTTAAGGATATGAAGTGGCTTATAAAGAAGGTTAAAAATACCGAGAAGCTAAAGGTATTCCCCACAAGAGACCTGTCCATTGCATCTGCAGGCTCTGTGCTCCTTGCTATAGGATGCGGTGCTGTTTCAGTTATAACAACAGCAATGATGCAGGCAAATGCGGCAGCGGCTGCTTCTGCCAATGATATTTCTTCCCAGCTTGCCGATGTATCGGGACAGGTTGCGGGAAGTGCTGCATCAGCTGCACCGGCGTTTGTATATACCCCTCCGATTCTTTTGGGAATACTTTTATCCGGCATTATAGTTCCGATTGTGCAGGAAGCAATTTTTGTGGGAATCTGTTATACCCGCGCAAAGCGTTATATGACTGCAATGCCCCTTGTTTTCTCCGCAATTATCTTTGGCTTTATTCACAGAAACGACGTAAGCGGCTTCTCAATGATGCTTTTAATGGGCGTTTCGATGTTTATATATGATATTTCGGCAAATCTTCTTATAAGTGCCGGCGTATTTGTTCTTTCCAATATTGCACTTTACCTTACCGTAAATACCGGCTTTGCTGATGTATTTAACAACAACGGAAGGGTTGCGGCTGCTTTTGTGGCACTTGGATTGGCTATGATATTTGTGGTTTATTTCATGAGAAAGAAAGATGCCAAGCTTGCAAAAGAAGCTCAGTCACAGCAGAATTAATAAAAATGAAAATCAGCATGCAGAGTAAATGATTTAAATCAGTGGGCTGAAAAACTTTAAGCCGTCGGGACAAACCCGGCGGCTTATTTTCTGTAAAAAAACAACTGCTAAGAATAATCTCAGCAGTTGTTTTTGATTTTGCTGTAAGTATTTATAAAAGCGAATAATTTGTTGCTGTAACAATGTGCCTTTATAATAACGGAATGTTCTTTGATGCCAAAAGCTCAACGGCTTCGGCAGGCCAGAGAGAACACTGAACCTCACCGATATGTGCTTTTCTTAAGAAGAACATACAAATACGGGACTGGCCGATACCACCACCGATGGTAAAGGGAAGTTCATCGTTTAAGATTGCCTTCTGGAAAGGAAGCTCGGCTCTTTCGGGACAGCCTGCCTTATCAAGCTGTTCCTTTAAGGATTTGCTGTCAACGCGGATGCCCATTGAAGAAAGCTCCAAAGCAATATCGAGTACGGGATAATATACTAAAATATCTGCATTAAGTTCCCAGTCATCGTAGTCGGGAGCACGTCCATCGTGAGGCTCGCCGTTTTCAAGCTTGTCACCGATTTTCATAATACATACGGCACCCTTAGCCTTGGTGATGTAGTATTCACGTTCTTTTGCAGTATACTGAGGGAACATATCCAAAAGTTCCTGGCTGGTGATAAAGAAAATATCGTGAGGCAGGATTTCTTCGATGTAGTCATACTGAATGGAAAGGTATTTCTCGGTTTTTCTGAGTACCTTGTAAACGTCTCTTACAACGTCCTTAAGAGTATCGATTGTACGATCCTCCTTGGCGATTACCTTTTCCCAGTCCCACTGGTCAACGAAAATCGAATGAACGTTGTCGGTTTCCTCGTCGCGGCGGATTGCATTCATATCTGTGTATAAGCCTTCGCCTGATCTGAATCCGTATTTCTTTAATGCATATCTTTTCCACTTAGCAAGTGAGTGAACGATTTCTGCGGTGTAACCGTTCTGTTCTTTGATATCAAAGGTAACAGGGCGCTCGTAACCGTTGAGGTTGTCGTTTAAGCCCTGCGCAGGATCAACAAATAAGGGAGCAGATACTCTTTTAAGATTAAGCCTTTCTGATAATAAAGACTGGAAAGCATCTTTAACTGTTTTGATGGCTACCTGAGTGTCGTGAAGTGACAGCTGAGGATCGTAGCCCTCGGGAATGATGGTCTTTGCCATAAATTTTACCTCATGTTCTTAAATGAAAATTGTGTGCCCGCAAATATTTGCACCGGGAAGAATTCCGATACGATTATACAATGAAAGATATGAATATATCTCTGTATGCGCACAGGATGACAAAAAATGTATACAGTGACACCTTCAGCATCATACTGTTAAAAACATATTTTTACTCACAATAACACACAATAATGTAATAACAAAATCGGGGAAAAAAGTAAAGAAAAACTTGATTAAAAAGAGGGGATTTTGGAGTGCAAAATTGCTTTTTGAAAGCGGTATACAGGCTGGCTTCGTTTTTGTGAATTTCCGTGTACATGTTTTGAATTACGGTATACCGACGAACTCTGTTTTTGAAAATTACGATATGCAGGTGAACTTTGTCTTTTACTGATTTCCGTAAATAAACAAAACGGCATATTTTCCGGGATTCTTATTCAAAAACACTATATATAGTTGGGCAATTGTTAATTTATAACAACTTTTCAACATAATACAGAGAAAAATCGAGATATATTTGGTGATTTTATACATTTTAGGAAAACGATTTCTTT
>JAZUJC010000006.1:0-4656 GCA_045642625.1 Lachnospiraceae bacterium | reverse complement strand
ATGATTTTATTAAAAAATCATCCATAATTGCCTTTTCAAGAGAAGGCCTTGAAAAGGTACACAAGGAAGTGGAACTGTTTGCTAAAAACGAAGGACTTACTGCACACGCCAATTCCATTGCAGTGAGATTTGAATAATCAGAGGTTATATATGAGCAGATGTAAATTAATTGAAAGAGAAACAAAAGAAACCAATATTTCCATGACCCTGGATCTTGACGGAACCGGACAGTCACTGGTAGATACCGGAATAGGCTTTTTTAACCATATGCTTGAAGGCTTTGCAAAACATGGCTTTTTTAACCTTAAGGCAACCGTAAAGGGTGATCTTATTGTGGATACTCACCATACTGTTGAGGATACCGGTATTGTTTTGGGCCTTGCTATTAAAGCTGCATTGGGAGATAAGGCCGGAATTAAACGTTACGGAAGCTTTATTTTGCCTATGGATGATGCTCTTGTGCTTTGTGCAATTGATTTATGCGGAAGACCGTATTTTAATTATGAGTGCGAATTCGGTACTGAAAGAATCGGATATCTTGAGACACAGACAATAAGAGAATTTTTCTATGCCATATCATACAGCGCCGGCATGAATCTTCATATTAAGGTCCTTTCCGGTGTAAATGATCACCACATTTGTGAGGCTATGTTTAAGGCCTTCGGAAAAGCTCTTGATATTGCAACAAGCTTAGATCCCCGTACAAATGAAATACCTTCCACGAAAGGAATGCTGTAATGCGTAAAAAGATTATTCCCTGTATATATTTAAAAAACAGAATGGCTGTTAAGTATTTTAATGACGAGACAATTATTGATACCGATCCTGTCAGGCTTGCCGTAAAGTACTCAGAGGCTCTTTGCGATGAGATACTGGTATTTGATTTATCTAACGTAGATAATGAACATGAAGCGGCTCTCGATACTATCAAGGATATTTGTGCGGCCGTTAAAGTACCTGTAATCGGTGCCGGAAACGTTAAGCGTATGGAAGATGTTAAAAAGCTTCTTTATGCGGGCTGTAAGAAGGCTGTTCTTAATTATTCAAGAGAAGATAATATTGAAATTACCGAGGAAGTATCAGGGAAGTTTGGCAAAGAAAAACTTGTAGTATGTATTAAATCAGCCGATGAATTCAATGATAATAAAGACCTGATTGTTAGCTGTGCCAATGAAGTGCTGATTCTTGACCGCCATATCAGGGAAAATTGTCTTATTAAGGATACTGAATTAAGCTCAATAATTATGGCACCCGATATGGGGCTTGATAAGCTAATTGATTTATTTAATTATACGGCAAATTGCGGTGTGACCGGTGAAATTGTAAACACTAATCTTGAGCAGTATGAATCCATCAGACAGTTGCTGGGCGTTTCCTTAGTTTCTTTTGCCACATTTAAGGTAGATGACAAGGGGCTTATCCCTGTTGTTGTTCAGGATTATAAAACAAATCAGGTGCTTATGGTTGCATATATGAATGAGGAGGCTTACAATAAGACTCTTCAGTCAAGGGTAATGACATATTGGTCACGTTCCCGTAATGAGATTTGGATAAAGGGCGAAACCAGCGGTCATTATCAGTATGTAAAGTCCATGTCCTATGATTGTGATGCAGATACTATTCTGGCAAAGGTGGAGCAGGTTGGTGCAGCATGTCATACCGGTAATTATTCCTGCTTTTTTAATGATATTATTACCTATGACTATGAGGAGAAGAATCCCTTCAGTGTTCTTTCCGATGTATATGAGGTTATTGAGGACAGAAAGGTTAATCCCAAAGAGGGTTCTTATACCAATTATCTGTTTGATAAGGGTGTTGATAAAATACTTAAAAAGGTCGGAGAAGAAGCTACTGAAATTGTTATTGCAGCTAAAAATCCCAATGCAAATGAAATTAAGTATGAAATATCGGATTTCCTTTATCATGTAATGGTTCTTATGGTTGAAAAGGGAGTAACCTGGGAAGAAATCATGACAGAACTTGCCAACAGATAAGTTTGATATTTTCAATAAGTTATGTAATGGAAAGTATGGTATAATAGTGGGTGGCTTAAGTGCCACCCGCTTTTTTAATGTTAATCGGTGTTATTTTATATTTTATGCTTTTGTATTCGAAGTATTATTTAATGCTAAATCCAGCGAATACATTTATAGGATTGTTATGCAAAAATTAGCTCTTTCTGAATCGGTATTAATGTCTGTTTCCAAGCCTGAAAGATATATCGGACATGAGATAAACAGCGTAGTGAAGGATAAGGACAAGGTAGATATCAGATTTGCCATGTGTTTTCCCGATGTTTATGAAATCGGTATGTCTCATCTCGGAATTCAGATCCTTTATGATATGTTTAACTCCTTTGAGGATACATGGTGCGAGCGCGTTTATTCCCCCTGGCCCGACCTTGATAAGATTATGAGAGAGCAAAACATACCTCTGTTTGGGCTTGAAAGCCAGGAGCCTATTAAGAATCTGGATTTTCTTGGAATAACGATTCAATATGAAATGTGTTATACAAACATTTTGCAGGTACTGGATCTTGGTCAGATTCCTATTTTGGCTAAAGACAGAACCTGGGACGATCCAATAGTAATAGGTGGAGGTCCCTGTACATATAATCCTGAGCCCCTGGCAGAGTTTTTTGATATTTTTTATATCGGTGAAGGTGAAACAAGATACAGAGAACTTTTGGATGTATATAAGGCTTCAAGGAAGGCCGGAGATTCAAGGGAGGAGTTTCTTCATAAGGTTGCTACCATTCCCGGTATGTATGTGCCTTCCATGCTTGATGTGGTGTACAAAGAAGATGGAACAATTGATTCTTTTGTACCTAAATACAATGATGTTCCTATATCGGTTTTAAAGGAAATTGTTACCGATATGGATAACACCTATTACCCTGAGAAGCCTGTTGTTCCGTTTATTAAAATAACTCAGGACAGAATTACCCTGGAAATTCAGCGTGGATGTATTAGAGGATGCCGTTTTTGCCAGGCGGGTCAGATATACAGGCCTGTAAGGGAGAGAAGTGTTGATTATCTTTTAGATAAGGCTGTTAAGCTTTTAAATAATACCGGCCACGAGGAAATTACCTTAAGCTCCCTTTCTTCGTCGGACTATTCGGGGCTTAATGAGCTTCTTACAAAGCTTATTGAGGAATGTAACAATAAAAAAGTTAATATTGCTCTTCCCAGCCTTCGTATAGATCGATTCTCGCTGGATGTAATGAACAAAATTCAGGATGTTAAGAAATCAAGCCTTACATTTGCTCCTGAGGCCGGTTCACAGCGTATGCGTAATATTATTAATAAGGGGCTTACAGAAGAAGATATTATCAACGGCGCTACAATGGCTTTTAAAGGCGGCTGGACTAAGGTTAAGCTGTATTTTATGCTGGGACTTCCCTTTGAGACTGAAGAGGATATTAAGGGTATTGCGGATTTGTCAAATCTTATCTGCGCCACCTTCTATGATACGGTACCAAAAGAAGAGCGTGTTAACGGCCATGTACAGGTTGTAACGAGTACATCGTTCTTTATTCCTAAGCCTTTTACTCCTTTCCAGTGGGCAAGAATGAACACCTCGGAAGAGTTTATCGATAAAGCGGAGCATACCAAGAGATATATTATGGGCGAGCTTAATCAAAAGCATATTAAGTATAACTGGCATGAAGCTGATGTAAGCTTACTTGAAGGCGTATTTGCCCGTGGTGACCGTAAATTATCCAAGGTTATTGTAAATGCCTATAACAGAGGCTGTATATTTGATGCCTGGACTGAATTCTATAAAAATGACGAATGGCTTAAGGCGTTTGACGAGGAGGGTATAGATACTGATTTTTATACCACCAGGGAGCGTTCAGAGGATGAAATATTCCCCTGGGATTTCATAAGCTGTGGTGTTACGAAGGCTCACTTACTTCGTGAATGGAAAAAGGCAAAAGAAGAAAAAGTTACATTAAACTGCCAGATGCAGTGTTCGGGCTGCGGAGCCATGAGCTTTGAATGTGGTATTTGTGTTAATTAATTTACCGATAGCAGTTTTTGTTAATGCTGAAAGGATTATAAATGAAACTTAGAATTAAGTTCTCCAAAATCGGAGTTTTAAAATATATCGGACATCTTGATTTAATGAGATATTTTCAAAAGGCTTTCAGACGTACCGATATAAGGGTTAAATATTCTACCGGCTTTTCTCCTCATATGATTATGAGCTTCGCACAGGCTCTTGGAGTGGGCGTTGAGAGTGAAGGCGAATATTTCGATGTAGAGGTTGAAGAGGGTCAGGATGTAGGGCTTATGAAGGCTAAGCTTAATGAGCAGATGGCCGAGGGCGTAGAGGTACTGGAGGTTACTGTATTACCTGACAATGCAGGAAATGCAATGGCCAGTGTTGCTGCGGCATCCTATGAAATAAGTTTTCTTAATGCAAATCCAATCAAGTCTCAGGTTATTGATGAGTTTGTGGCTTCTGAGGTTATTGAGTTTACGAAAACAACCAAAACAGGAGACCATACATTTAATATAAAAGACTTTGTTTTTGATATTGCATATATGGATAAGGGCTTTTCTTTTACCTGTGACTGTTCAAGCGCCGGCAATCTGAAGCCCAAGTTTTTGGTTGATACATTGCTGAAAATGTCCGGTCTTAATACAGAAG
>JAZUJC010000005.1:0-12392 GCA_045642625.1 Lachnospiraceae bacterium | reverse complement strand
ACATAGCCAAAGCCCCAGTCATATTTTTCAAAAGTCGCTGCGCTGCACAAATCCGCATCAGCCTTCACACTGCCATCTTCGTATATTTTAAGATAAGAACCCGAATTAACCTCTTTAAGGCGAACAATGTCCCTTCCATGGTCGCATAAAACAACTGCCTCGGAAAATGCCTCCTCAATGCCCTGTCTGACGGTTATGTCATAAGATGAGGCACCGGTGTACCAGTCCATAAAATTTTCATCGGCCTGGGGACCTACAACAGCTATCTTTGACGGTGTTTCAAGGGGTAATATGCCATTGTTCTTTAACATTACCACCTGTTCTTCAGACATCTTTAATGCCAGGTTTTTGTCCTCATTTGTGTTTACCATTTCCATGGTGACATCCTTATAAGGATCAATATCATCAAATTCACCCAGCATAAAACGAAGGCTCAATGTATCTCCTACAGCTGCATCCAGCAGCTCTTCGTCTATTAATCCCTTTTCATAGGCCTCTTTGGCAGCCCCCGTAACCATATCCGGAGCGTCCAGCATTATATTTGCACCACTCTTAAGTGCAAGTGCAATGGTCTCGGCATGGGAAGCTGTATATTTGTGCTCATCCATTACCATGGCAAAAGCATGACCGTCGCTTACCACCAGTTTACCGCCCCACCGGTCTTTTACATATTTCTGATTAAGTGATGTCAACAGACCGGGCTCACCGTTTATTTTGTTGTAAGCACCCATTACACCAAAGGCAACACCGCTCTCTATCGCTTTTCTGAACGGTTCCAAATAGTATTCATTAAGCATTTTATCGCTAACCTTAACATCATAGGTAGCTCTGTCGGTCTCCGTATTATTACAGATGAAATGCTTTAACAGCGGAAGGGCCTGCTTTGTGCTTTCGTTACCAACGATACCGGAGCAGTATGCGGTTGACATAACACCTGCAAGGCAGGGATCCTCTCCATAGCCTTCTTCATGTCTGCCCCATCTTGGGTCTCTCTCCAGGTCAACGGTTGGTCCAAAGCCAAACAATGACTTATTAACACTGTTATAGTAGGCTCGACTTTCACGACCGGCAGTCTTCCCGGCTTCGTAAATCAGGTCTTCGTCAAAGGTGGATGCCATTCCTATTGTCTGGGGAAAAACCGTACAAAACTGTGTTTCATCATGAGATGACCATCCCCTGGCATATTCCGTTCCTATGTGCCTTTCCTTAATACCAAGCCTTTCTATGGCCGGTTGATGTGAAGTCAGTAACCCCATTTTTTCTTCGATGGTGAGCCTGGATAAAAGGTCCTTTACCCGAGCTTCCATACCAAGTTTTTCGTTTCTGAAATCCATGTTACCCTCCCTTATTGATTAAATTATAAAGAGAGGTATGGCCTCCTAAATATAAAAAAACGTTGGCATAGTGTAAAAAATGTATTTTCTTGTAATTTTATCCGGATAATCTCCGGTCATTATTCGATAGAATCCTTCTTTGCCGCAGTTTTCTTTCCATTCCAGTAGACAACGCATATCCCAAGGCAAACCAGCACCAACGCGATAATGCTTTTATAGTTAACAATATCCCCTTCTTTTAAAATTATTGCAGAAAGAATAACTCCGAAAACCGGATTTAAAAATCCCATTACAGCCACCCTGGATATCGGATTATACGCAAGAAGTGTTGCCCACAGAGAATAAGCCATTGCTGAGATGAAGGCCAGATACAGCAAAATAACCAGCCCCTTTCCGGTAATCACAGTCAGATGTCCGCCTGCACCCATGCCTGCCGCTATCATAAAGATTCCCCCCAGCAGAAACTGATATCCGCTCATCATAACGGTATCTTCTTCCTTGGAATAACGCTTTAACAATACTGAAGACATGGCGTAGGCAAAGGTTGACAAAAACACAAAACCATCTCCCATATTCAGGTCAAAAGAAAGACCGTTAAGGTTAATTATTACAACACCGGCAAAACCGATCAGGCTTCCCGTAAGCTTTTGCAGGGTAAGCTTTTCCTGCCTGAAAATAAGGCTTGCCACAAAAATAGCTATAAATACGTTGGAAGCCTCAATAATCGACCCCTTCACACCGTTGGTATGCGCCAGTCCTATATAGAAAAAGATATATTGAAGTATGGTTTGAAAACAGCTTAAAACGCATACACGCCCTACCGTCTTTAAACGATGCGGTCGCAAAAACCGCCGTTTTACAATGCTCATGAACAAGATAACCAACAGTCCTGCCAGGGTAAATCTTATTCCCGCGAAAAGAATCTGTGTAGCGGTTTCATCGGATGGTATATTAAATACCATATACCCAAGCTTTATAAAGGGAAAAGCACTTCCCCACAGTAAATCACATATGGTGGCCAGTATTATTACAACAGCCATCTTTTGCATAACAGCCTCTTTCTTTTGACTCAATTTTCCATCTCCTTTAAAAAACCGCCTGTCAATAATGACAAGCGGTTGTTCATTAAATTCCTGTATTATTATAGCAAATTTTCTATAATGTTTTAATCAGTTGATGAGGGTTGAAAATATCTCTTTTCACTGATCATCTGTTCTTTGGATAACAGGCACTCTTTAATAACATTACTGATATCGATGAAATGCGTTACCAGCCTGGGATCAAACTGAGTTCCTGCGCCCTCTGCAATAAGGCCCATTGCCTTTTCATGTGAGAAAGGCTCTTTATAAGGTCGCTGTGAGGTTAATGCATCATATACATCCACAATGCTCATAATGCGGGCAACCAAAGGGATTTCTTCGCCTTTAAGCCCCTGTGGATACCCCTTTCCGTCCCATCTCTCGTGGTGTGAACGTGCCATGCTGCCTGCTACCTCGGCAAGCTCCACATCGGGGATTCGCTCTTTCAAATAATCGAAAATTTCACCGCCGATAGTCGCATGACGCTTCATAATATCAAATTCGGCAGGCGACAAAGAAGCGGGTTTTTGAAGCACCGAATCTTTGATTGCAATCTTACCGACATCGTGAAGAGGTGCACTCCTGCAGGCTTTCTTAACAATTGAAGGAGTCAGACAGTCTCTGTATGAGGGCAAGGTTTTTAAATGACCGATAAATGCCGTAAAATACAGAGAAGTATTCTTAAGATGACCTCCCGTTACACCGTCTCTTGATTCTACAAGACCGGCAAAAGAAACGGTAATGAGGTCATACATCTGTTCCATTTCCTGGATTTTCTTTTCTACTCTCTTCTCAAGATTCTTTTCATATTCAGCGAGTGCAATCTGGGTCTCAATTCTCTTTTTCATTACCGGCCCCACAAAGGGCTTGGTAATGTAATCAACAATTCCCAAATTAAAACCTTCAACCTCTGCCTCGGCACTGGTGTCGGCGGTCAGAAAAATAACCGGAATATTTGCATAGGCCGGAGTACTTTTCAACTTTTTAAGCATTTCCATACCGTTAACTTCAGGCATAATTAAATCCAAAAGAATCAGGTCGGGGATTGTATTTTCCAATATTTTAAAAGCCTCATCGGCAGAAAGTGCCTCACACAAATCATAGGTGTCTTCAAGCACCGATCTTGCTGCCATATGATTAAGCTTTACATCATCCACCATCAGAATAAGCTTCTTCATGGTTACCTCCATACAAACAATTGCTTCCCAATGCTAATTCCGGCAATCATTAATCCTTTACTTACATAAACAATATTTTTCTATTACTGCTTCCATCTCTACCCAATTGATGGGCTTACTCAAATAATCGTCAAAGCCGGCCTCAATATAGGTATCACGTATTCCCTCAATGGCATTTGCCGTCAGGGCTATGAATGTCACATTTTCTGCATTTATATCCGACGCCTCCTTTATGGCATGTAATGTATCAATACCATCCATCTCAGGCATCATATGATCTAAGAACACAATGGAGAAATGCTGCCTCTTGAGCAATTCCATGCATTCCATACCGCTTTTACAGGTAACAACATTGGCTTTAACCGGCTTTAGAAGGCCCTTTGCCACCGTTAAATTCACCTGATTATCATCTACAATAAGAATATCGATTCCCGAAGCATCGATATGACTTTCTTTTTCCTTAATACCGGAATCGGTCTTCTTAACATCCTTAATGGGTGTTGCATCAAGCACCTGCTGAGGCAAAATAACCTTAAAAGTACTTCCCTCACCATACACACTGTTCACTGAAATCGAGCCGTTCATCATCTCCACAAGAGACTGGGCAATCGAAAGTCCCAAGCCGGTTCCCTCGATATTACGGTTGTTTTGCTCGTCAACACGCCTAAAGCTTTCGAAAAGGTTGTCCAAATCCTCTTCCTTTATTCCGACGCCGGTGTCTTTAACCGTTATTTCAAGAGAAACTGTATTGTCCTTGAATTCTCCCATATCAAGCTTAAATTCAACAGACCCTTCATTGGTATATTTGACTGCGTTATTAAGCAAATTTACAATTATCTGCCTTATGCGGTTAACATCTCCGTTAAGCACCGAAGGAAGGTTATCATCAATATCAACCACCAGTTCAAGTTTCTTTTCCCCGGCTCTTACGCTGATCAAATCAGTAACATCCTTAATAAGCTTTAACAGAATATACCTGTTTTCAATAATATCAATCTTGCCGGCTTCAATCTTTGAGAAATCAAGAATGTCATTTATTATGGCCAGCAGGTTGTGTCCGGCATTTTTAATATCCTCCATATAGGATATCAGTGTCTCATCTTCACATTCCCTGATGGCAATCTCATTCATACCAAGAATTGCATTAATAGGCGTCCTTATCTCGTGAGACATATTTGCAAGAAAACGGCTCTTGGCTACATTTGCCGAATTGGCCGATTCAACAGCCAGTGCCAGCTCTTCATTCATGGAATTAAGCTTACCGATAAAGCTTTGCTGCTCTGTGTCATCCCAAATTTCCACCACGTAGCCGTATATCTTCGCATTATCGCTGAAGGTATACGCCTTCATCGAGCACTTAAGGGAATGATTCCTGCGCTCATAGTGCTTATGACTCATATTACCGGCCGCAAAAGCATCAATCCAGTCAACAAATTCTTTCTTTATCCAGGGTTCCTTTACCTCACGGTCTATAGCCAGGTCATTTAATTCGGGAAAATAATATAATGCGGTTTTATTGGCGCCAACATAATTACGCTTTAAATCAAAAATAATACAGCCATAATCCCTGTTGTCTTCGGTTACATTGACAGCCATTTGGGATACATCATAAAGACCTATACGGTGAATGACCGCGAGTATGACATACTCCATAAGTACATATCCGCCGGGGAGTATATCAAAGCCAAGCCCCAGTGATGACTCTGCAAAATACATAAGTACAATCACCACCAGTAAGGAACCAAGTGCCACAGTATATTTATATGATATTTTTCGTTTGTGAAAAGCCGAGTATACTATTATTCCAATGGGAATAAGCATCAAAATAACCGCAAATATTACATAATATGTATATAAAGGACCCAGTTCGGTTACAAGATGGGCTGCACCGCCATATGTGTTATGAGAATAGCTTTTGTAAAACAGCTGATTATAGCCTGCCGTAAAGGCCAACCCAAGAAAAAACAGCCCTGCGGCCGTCAGGGGAATTCCGACACATTTCTTTACCTTTATATTGCATATATCCATAATGCAATAGATAAAAAATACCATAACGAAGGTAACATCCAGATAAGAAAACTGGTTTGCCACCAGCGCCATGCCGGTATCCAGCGAAATACTATATGCACAGTACGCCAAACAAACTACCGATATAAGTGTAAAAAACACTACATAGTAGCTGGCACGCCTGTTTGATATCTTTTGTAGCAAAAGAAATTCTGCTATCAAAGATAGTAGAAATAACGATAAATAAAATATAGTAATTGCCATACTTTCCCTTTTTACTGCATAACAAAAAATTCCACCAACTACTATATATTACACTTAAGACTCTTAACCAATAATTAGAAAAAAGGCGGTTTTCTTAGCTAAACCGCCTTTTTAGTTAACCATTTTCCGGATTTAAACCTAAAGAGATAAGATATCCCCCTACCGTACCAGTCTACAAACATACCGAACCAGACACCGAGAATACCCAAATTGAAATGAACCACCAGAATATAGCTTACCAATACCCTTCCAAGCCACATGGATATTATACTTACAATCATGGAAACCTTTACATCTCCCGCTCCGCGAAGAGCATTTGGAAGAGTAAAGCTTAAGGGCCATATCGCAAGTGCGGCCACACAGAAGCATCTAAGCACCAGTAAGGCTGCATCCGCCCCTTCTTTTGACAGAGAAAAAACTGACACAATTATCGGAGCAAGCAAGAAAAGCAATATCTTACATGCCCAGTCGCAAACATAGGTGAGCTTTATCATATACTTAGTATCCTTAACCGCCCTGTCCTTATCTCCGGCACCGATGTTCTGTCCAACTATTACCACCAAAGCCAATCCGATGGAATTACCAAGAATATTTGCAAATTCTATTATCTGATATGAAATGGAATTGGCAGCAATCAGTGATGTACCAAGGGTTGCTATTATTCCGGTTAAGACCAGCTTACCTACATGAAACATTCCGTTCTCAATACCGCTTGGCACACCCATGGCAAGTATTTTCTTCATCATACTTCCGGAGGGCCTGCCCAGCTTATAATTGCCGTGAAGCCTGTCTTTAAGACGTATAAGGGTAATCTTCATACTGATTCCGGCTATACCGCGACTAATCAGTGTAGCAATTGCAACTCCCATAACTCCCATATGCATTACAAACACAAAGAATGCATTTAATACTACATTCAAAACATTCATAACAATGCTTACCTTCATGGCAGTCCTGGTATCTTCGTGGCACCTAAGTATTGCTGCACCGGCGGTATACAGCCCCCAGAACATAATCGAAACCGCAGTAATCATCAGATATATGACTGCTGCCGTCATAACATCGGCTTCAACCCCGCCAAAAAGCATTTTAAGAATGTTTCTTCCGAACAGCAAAAATACAGCCATTACAAAAGCTGCAAAAGAATAAATCACAAGTTCCAAATGCTTCCCGGCACTTGCAATTCTTTGCTCATTTTTGTCGCCTATGTATTGACTGATAATAACAATTCCGCCGGCAGCAAAGGCTGCCATAACCTGCATAATAAGCATATTAATGGTATCTACCAGGGATACGCCTGATACCGCAGCCTCTCCTGCAGTAGATACCATCAGAGTGTCGGCAAAGCCCACACATACTGCCAGCAATTGTTCAAATATTAGTGGTAATAAAAGCTTTTTTAATCGTTTTATGTCCATCTATAATGCTTATTCCAAACCGGAGTTATTGTATATATGCGCTGTATCGGTAGTTTCCGGGAAACTGATACTTCCGTCAAGGGAGGTTAAGCTGCGGCAATTAGCAAACATCGCCCTTGCCTTCTCAACTTTCGTGGTATCGGGATTTCCGATTTTTAATGTACTGAGATTTACGCAGGTTTCAAACATTTCATTCATGTTCGTTACATTTGAAGTATCAAAACCTGAAACATCAAGATAAGTAACACTGTCACAACCGTAAAACATTCCTGACATATCTCTTACATTATGGGTATCAAATCCGCTTACATCAATGACTGCAAGCTTATCACAGTTCGCAAACATTTCTTCAAAGGTATATGCTCCGGAAGTATTAAGCTGTGAAATATCAACTGTTTCCAGCTTTTCATCGTAATAAAACATTGCCTCAAAGCTATAGCAAAGCTCTGTATAAAAGCAATTATTAAAATCAACTTCCACCAGATTCTCATATCCGCCAAACAGTGAGAAACAGCTTACTGCAGAGACACCGCCTTCTCCGGCAATATGAACCACACCGCCATCTGTTACATACACCATAACCCTTCCGTCTTCGGTTACCGAAGCGTCCCAGGCATCACCGGGAACACCGGCCAGTGTATCCTCAAATACTACCCTGGTAACATCTTTACAGCTATAGTTTTCGTTTCCGAATACATAGCAGCCTGTACCAATCATGGAAGTGGTATCAAAGGTTTTAATGAAATTGGTAGGGAATTTCTGGTTGTCGATTCTGGCCTTGGCTTCAGAGGTATACTCTAAAATCAGTGTATTGTGATATCCATCATGTCCCGAATTATCTGTCAGATCATAGGATATAGCATCTTTGGTGCGGGTAACAGCATACTTATTATAAACATCAGCCGAATTGTCGGGATAAATAACAGCTTTTTCAGGTATGTTCATAATAATATCAATATAACCGTGTGCATAAATTGTAACCGATGGATCAATATAGAAATCATCCAGTCTGGCAATGGGTCGACCGGAAAGTTCAATAATTGCACCCTCACCAAACTTAATATTGGTAATGTCCTTATCGGTTCCGTTAAACACTCTGAAAGCCACACTTAAAGATCCGTCATCGTGAATAACATTAAAACGGAGTACAAACCTCAATTCCATATCAAAATCACTAATTCCCCAGATATTCTCCACATTTATGGAACGATATCCATATTTGCCGTCTGCATAGGCTTCTCCGTAAAGAGCCTTTTTAAATTCCAGCAGTTCATTATTTCTGTAATCTTCAACCTGCTGGCAGGAATTATATCTTGAGAATTTCCATTCTCCGTCTACATTAACAAGATAAGCCAGCGTAGATGTATATGCGCTTCCCTCTTTTCCGATACATACCATACCCAAAATGATGTTATCGTTATAATCAAATACATATGATGTATGTTCCGGATAGCTCTCGTCATAGAAGCTTGATTTACAGCTTTCAAGATTACTTTCATCCTGAGCTATCTCATCAACAACCATAGACTTATATGTGGCTTCATCTCCGGTCTCAACTGCTTTTGAAATCTTTTCAAACCAGTCTGCAAGGACCTTGTTTATTTCTTCATCCTTGGCGCGTTCAACAATAGGAAGCTCCCTGCATGTACTTCCGTCAGCCAAAGTATATTCATCAACTGCAGCCGAAGGGTTGTCTACATCGGCAGTAACTGCATCGCCGTTACCTGAGCCAATCGAATTACCACCCTTACTTGCGCCACATGCAGCCAGCGAAATACAGCACAATGCTGCCAGTATCATTCCAACTATTTTTCGTTTCATTTCTCTCCTCCCGAGTTTTCTTTCATAATAAGCTTACAAATATTTATTAGATAATCTAAAAAGCAATAACCGCCATATATTTTTGTTATAGCCATCTGACAATTTACTCCATATAGAAACCACACGCATCCAATGTATAAGATTTCACACTGTTTCCAAACAAATCAATCATTTCAAAAGAAACAGTTCCTGACTGCACAAGGTTCCATGAATTTTTTACCTGCACTGCATAATCACCGGGTAACTCAAACTCATCGTGCGAAGCGTAGATTCGGTCATATTCATCGCTTAATGAAATAAGCTTCTCCAACGATTTTTCATACTCACCGGGGCAGCGCTTGCTTCCAAACATATAAATATGTCCCTTCTGAACCGAATCTCCCGAGTAAAGGGTACGACTGTTTATGTCTAAAATGGCAATACTTCCTGCTGTATGGCCCGGAATGTGTATGATTTTAAGAGGCCTGTTTCCAGGCTCTATTAAATCGCCATCCTTTACCGGCTCCAGGTCTGTACCGGGATATCTTATATTAACCTCGCAGTTTACATAATCTGACTCATGCATATGTATCTTTGAAAAACCGGAAGTTCCCGAGGTATGATCTCCATCCCCATGAGTGTTCAGCAAAATAACAGGTTTATCAGTAAGTGTCTTTGCAAGCTCTGCCGCATTGGGACAAGCTGCTCCGCTGTCAATCATCACAGCCTTCTCATCGCCTTCAAGTAAAAAGAATCTTACAAAATCGTCCTCAAATCTCCAGGTATGAGAATCTATTTTAATAATATCTGCCATTCTTCCTCCTATTTTCACTTATAGCCCTATAAAAAGGGCAAACAAATTTGTCTGCCCTTTTTAGTCTATTTTATTGTTTTTCATCTTTATTCTTTTGCAAAAGAATCTTTGCCTTCTTACTTTTGTCTACATACATTGCATCATCGGCTCTGGATATGGCTTCCTGCAACGCATTTGTTGCCTGTACACTTATAAGCGCATATCCGACAGCAGCCTGGAAGGTCCACTCAGCATCGTTCTTTTCGTTTTCAAGCTTAAGATTTTCCTTAAACTCGGCTATGCGGGCTTCGCAGTCATCAGTCTGATAATCTCCGATTCCCACAATGTAAAACTCGTCACCACCGGCACGAACACATATTTCGCCGCGACGGGCAGTTCTCTCTGCTGCACCTGCAATAGTGCATATACCGATATCTCCCTGATTGTGCCCAAGAGTATCGTTTATGAGCTTAAGATTGTTCATATCTATCATCATAACAAAAATACTATCGGATGGAGCCGCCTTCACAAGCTTCGTATCAGATAAACGGGCAAGGCCGCGTCGATTGTAAAGCCCGGTCATCTGGTCGCGCTCAGACATATTCAAAATGGTGTGCTTTGCACGGCTTATCTCCAATGCATTATTGATGTAGCGAAGATACATACTGTACACATTTCCCATGTGCATGGGCATTGATAAAGGATTTTGCAAAACAGCATATCCTATTTCTTTCTTTTCAAAATGGACAGGGGCAAAGAAATAAACCTGGGGCTCATTTTCTTCTTCATCCCACATAGCAGGAAGCATACGCTTTGTATCAAATTTACGTTCCCTGTCCGGTCCAAAGAAAACATGGTTGATAAAACCGTGAAGTTTTTTGGCCTGGTCGGAAAAAATGGCCATATTCATGCGGTCAGGATAACCGTCTTCTCTGTCAAAAGCCTCATCAAGCCAGTGATCGTTAAGGCAAAGATAAAAGCTTCCGTAGGGCTTTAACAAATAGATGGACTCGTATATTTTATTTAAACAGCTTTCTGCATCCGGTGCAGCGGTAAACATTTCGGAAATATAGCTTTCCATAAGCGTCGTAAGGGTTATTCCGCTTTCCTCACGCTGCAGTGCGGTATTATACCCCGAGGTATACATATAATCCTGGAGTCTGTGCCTGATTTTCTTTGTTTCCTCCTGACATCCGCAGGTGCCGCCAAGGCAAATGTTTTTAGCTCCGGCTCTCTGAAGGCTCTCACACTCACCGTCATCCATAAGTGTTCTCAGCCGATTAACAGCCTCTGCTCCCGTATATTTTTCGTCGGCTTCATAGGTAGTGACGGGAGGCAGGTTAAGCATACCTTCCCTGACACCGCCGTTTCCTGTAACAACAATATCCCCGGGCACATCAATGCCAAGGTCCATTAAACGATTAACAAGACCTACAGCCATATGGTCAGAAGCGCATACTACAGCATCCGGCTTTTCAACCTCTCCTGACGCAATCTGTTCAGCCAATTTTTCCCCCGAAGTATACCAGAAATCTCCGTAATAGATTCTTTCTTCGGGAAGTGTAAGCCCCATTTCCTCAAGTGTTTCTTTGGCCGCCCTAACACGCTCATTAGAAATAGGGAAATCCTTAGGCCCTGTTAGAATCGCAACTTTCTTGGCACCATGAACCGAAATAACATGCTCCGTCATGGTTTTTATGGCAGTATATTCATCGGAGTAAACCACATCATAGTCACCAAATGCAAGATTCACCGAAACAACAGGTACGTGACACTCCGCCTTTATTTTATCCAGAAGATAATCCGTAAGGGTGGTTATCTGCTCTTCCTGCATGGGAATCGGGGTTACTATAACCCCGTCAAAAGAATCAAACTGCACCAGGTTATAAATATTTAATTCTCCGTGAAGATAGTCCTTGAAATAGTTGGTAATATGAACCATCGGCGAAAAGACTGCAAGGTCATAGTCATACCGATTGCATTGTTCCATTATTCCCGCCATAGTTTTCTGCACGGCTTCATCATCATGATTTATAGTCAATAAAGCAATCTTTTTCCTTGCCATACCAATCCTGCACTCCGCATCATTTATTCTTGATACTCTCAGAATGTTTCAAAAACACCATCAAATAATTATATCATATAATCTTTTTAATCTTAAATATAATAAGCTCCACAGAAACAATCAAAAGACATAACCCCGCAACACCGGGATATGCCCATCTGTACGCCAGCTCAGGCATATGCTCGAAGTTCATGCCATACCATCCCGTTACGATTGAAAGAGGGAAGAAAATAGTGGTAATAATTGTAAGTACCGCCATTATTTTGTTTTGCTTTACATCAATCTGTGTTTGATATAAATCACGCACCTGCATGCTGTATTCACGAAGTGCAATCACCTGGTCCCTGTATCTTTCAAGCCTGTCGGTAATTAACCTGAAATATCTTAGATTTCCCGGAGCAAAGAACTGATTTTCATTTTCCTGAAGTTCCTGACCAAAATCCACCATCTGCTC
>JAZUJC010000004.1:0-3400 GCA_045642625.1 Lachnospiraceae bacterium | reverse complement strand
AAACTTGCTAAATACCAGCAAATGCTTGAAGAAGTTACAGCTCATCTCGCAAAGCTTAAATAACGCTATGTTATGTATTGGGGAATACATTTATGCCTGATGATATTACTTTAAATAACGATACTACAAAAGAATATTGTATAAAAAACGGTTCTTACGTAAGAATCGCCGATGATGCCATGACCGCGTGGATTATGCTGAAAAATCCCGCGCAGGGTGAAGCTTTTTATTCTAAGGAGCTGATTATGCAGTTCCTTGGAGAGCATGGCATAACAGCCGGATTTCATACCTCAAATATTGCGGCAATAGCCAAAAAGCATGTTTATGAGAGAGAAATTCCCGTGGCTAAGGGAGCTGCTTCGGTTGACGGAACAGACGGCTATTATGAATGGCTTATGGATGTTACCAAGTATGATGCGCCTCTTATAAGAGAGGATGGCTCTGCGGATTATTCGGTTATGTCCAGAGTTGCCAGCGTACAGGAAGGCCAGGAAATTGCAATATACCATAATGCGGTTCCGGGAACAGACGGTTATGATGTATTTGGCCGTGTTACCCCCGCAAAGCCCGGTAAGGAGCTTCCGCCCCTTAAATGCCGAGGCGCTTCCAATGAGAAGGATCACAACAAATATGTGGCTCTTTCGAGCGGCAGGGTCGAATATTCCGATGGGGTTTTAGATATTAAGAACTGCCACCAAATCAGCGGTAATGTTGATTTGATAATCGGAAAGGTAGAATTTTTTGGCGATATTGAAATCTCCGGGGATGTTGAAACCGGTGTTATTATCCGTGCCAGCCGTAATGTAACCATTAACGGTACTGTAGGTGGTGCCACCATATATGCAGGCGGCGATATTACAATCAGACGAGGAGTTTCAGGCGGACAGAAAGCCCGAATTGTTGCCCGGGGAAATGTTCAGGCCGACTTCCTTGAAAACTGTACCGTTGAGGCAGGCGGAACAATCAGGTCCAATTTCCTTTTGGATACCATAGCCAAAGCAGGAAATCAGATAATTGCCGAGGGTAAAAGCGGTTCGATTATCGCAGGCTCCGCAAGGGGTCTCAAGGGTGTTGTTGCTACCATAATAGGCAACGATTCCGAGAAAAAAACTACCGTGGCTGCAGGATATTCCGCCGAGGAATATGCCAGATATCTTGAACTTCACCAGACAGAGAGTGCAATTCAAAAGGATCTTGCCGATATAGCCGAGCAGCTTTCGGATATGTTAAAAGAAAAAAGAACCAATCAGTTTATTAACCCTGTAGAGCTGGAAAACAGGTTATCCGTTCTTTCTTCCAAAAAGGATGCACTGTTTGATAAGCTTGATAAGGTGGTGGCCGACAAAGAAGCTCAGATTCGCATTATAGAGTCCGGTAAGGGCAGTAGTGTTACCGTAAATGACAGGATATATCGTAATTCGGTAGTATGTGTTGAAGGCTATAGCATGACACTTCAGCAAAACGACTCATTCATGAAATATGTAAATGAGGGCGGCCGGGTAGTCGGTCACGTTATTGCTATATAAATAAATCGAAGGATGACAAAGAATGGCAGTCAGTTCTTTTGCCGAGGCTCAGGAATACATTCTTAACATTCCAAAGTTCACTAAAAAGAATGAACCGGATGTTACCAGGCTGTTTCTTGAGGAACTGGGAGATATTTCAAAACAGATACCTACGATTCATATTGCAGGCACAAACGGAAAGGGTTCCGTTTGTGCTCTTTTGCGTGCTGCCTTTGCGGAAGCCGGATTGTCGGTGGGACTGTTTACCTCTCCGCACCTTGTATCCATAAACGAGCGCTTTGAATGCGGCGGCAAACTGATTTCCGAGGCTGAGTTTCTGGAGTGCTTTCTTTTTATATACAATAAAATAGGCGAAGAGAAGTTTAAAAAGCTTGATTATCATCCAAGCTACTTTGAATTTCTTTTCTTTATGTCGGTTGCCTGGTTTAAGAAAAAGGCTCCGGATGTAATTATTTATGAGACCGGTCTTGGCGGCAGGCTTGATGCCACCAATTCACTGGCAGCTCCCAAGCTTACGATTATTACCGAAATCGGCTTCGATCACATGGAATATTTAGGGGATACCATAGAAAAAATTGCGGCTGAAAAGGCCGGAATTATCAAAAATGGCGTGCCGATAGTATATGTTGACAAAGAAAAGTCCGGTGATGTGATAAAGAGTGTGGCAAAAGAAAAAAATGCGCCCTTTATTGCAGTAAATAAAAAGAATATTAAGAATTTATCAAGGTCGGGAAAAGGGATTGATTTTTCGCTAAAATCCACTTATTATGGTAATGCTAAACTGTGGGTGAACTCTAAAGCTTTTTATCAGGCTGAGAACGGTGCTCTTTCTTTTTACGCTCTTGAAACCCTTGCGAAGGGTGGAATCTTTAATATCTCTGCAGAGAATATTCAGTCAGGTTTTTCGAAATTGAATTGGCCGGGAAGAATGGAAGAGATTGAGGAGAATATTATTATTGACGGGGCCCACAATGAGGACGGAATAAATGCTTTTCTTGAAAGTGTATCCGGTGACTGCGCCCGTAATAGATGCCTTCTTTATTCGGCAGTTGATGATAAGAGGGTAGAAGAAATTGTTGACATGATAAAGGCCTCAGGGCTTTTTAATACTGTGATTTTAACTAAGCTTGAAGGATACAGGGCGGCTTCTGTTGACAGGCTGAAGGCTTGTTTTGAGGGCTTTGACGGCACTGTTCTTTCTTTTGCCGATGTAGAGTCGGCCTTTAAAGCCTTAAAGGATTTAAAGGATGGATTTGATGTTTGTTATGTGGCCGGATCCTTGTATCTGGTCGGGGAAATTAAAAGGGTAATACAAAATGATTAATTTTGAAGATGAAATCAAGAAATTCAGTCCCAGTCTTGAAGTAGAAGACTTGGAGGATACAATATACAACCAGGATTTTACCGATGTTGCGGATTTGTTTATAAAGATGATAAAGGACAATCAGGGAGACTGAGTAAATGAGATGCTACCGTTGTGGAGCTGAACTGTCCGAACACAGCTTCTGCACCAATTGTGGTGTGGATGTTGCCCTTTATAAAAAAATCATCCGAACCTCCAATACGCTGTACAACGAAGGTTTGGAAAAAGCCAAGGTAAGGGATCTGTCGGGGGCGGTAATCAGTTTACGCCAAAGTTTAAAATTTAATAAGAACAATATTAAGGCGCGCAACCTTTTGGGTCTTGTTTATTATGAAATGGGAGAGGTTGTTGCTGCATTAAGTGAATGGGTTATAAGCACAAATCTTCGTAACAAAAAGAATGTTGCAGCCGATTATATCGAGAGGGTTCAGTCCAATGTTACCAGCATGGACAACCTAAATCAGAGCATAAAGAAATATAACCAGGCCTATGCGTACTGCCTTCAGCCTGA
>JAZUJC010000003.1:0-12420 GCA_045642625.1 Lachnospiraceae bacterium | reverse complement strand
ATTAAGCGAATCGTTCTGATGATGTTGGTTTCCAGCCTGGTTCTTTTGACCTGTGGCTGCGGAGACGATGATGAATACTACGATGACAAAATCGGCGTGTATGATGATTACGACGATTTTGATGACCATAGGGCAAGCAGCGCATCCGATGTGAATACTTCCACCGGCAATTCTTCAGGTCAGTCCATATCTCAGGTGACAAATAATGCGTCACTTAATGCCGCAATACGTGAGCATCAGGTGAAATTAAAGGGAAACGGACAGGATAAGGTTACTGTTCTTGTATATATGAACGGTTCAGATCTTGAAAGTGATGACGGAGAGGCAACTACCGATCTTCAGGAAATGATTAAGGCCGGTAGCTCCGATAAGGTTAATGTTATTGTTCAGACTATGGGCACCAAAAAGTGGAGCAGGGATTTGGGTATTGCTTCCGACAGGAGCCAGATTTATGAATTAAACGGTGACGGCGTAAAGCTTGTAAAGGACAATCTTGGACAGCTTGACTGTACCGTTACAAGCACTCTTAAGAATTTTATTTCTTTTGGTGCGGAAAATTATCCTGCTGACCGCTATATTCTTTTGTTCTGGAATCATGGCGGCGGTCCTGTTTACGGATATGGTTACGATCAGTTCCAGGGTGAAAACGATGCCCTTACCATAGATGAAATTCAGGCAGCATTAAAGGGTGCAGGGGTATATTTCGATTTTATCGGAATGGACTGCTGTTTAATGTCCAGTATGGAAGTGTGCTGTGCTTTCTATGACTATTGCGACTATTGCATTCTTGCCGAAGACTTCGAGTCGGGTTACGGCTGGGAATATACCACATGGCTTAAAAAACTGTATGCCAACACTTCCATTTCCACTGAAGAACTTGGTAAATCAATAGTAGATTCCATGATTGCTGCCAATGAATCAAAGGGAGAAGAAGGAATACTTGCACTTATCGACCAAAAATATACCAAGGTGCTTTATTCCTCATGGCTTTCTTTCGCCTACTCCAATGAAAAGGATTTGCTTGGTAAAAACTTCAGCCGCCATATGATGAGAGGCTCCTATGGACGTGTTGCACCTGTTTTAAAGAACAAGGGCTTCATTGCAGGCTGGGACTACAGCAGCTCAGATGATGATTATTCACTTTCGGATTACTATATAACTGATATTATGGCTGTTGCCTCAAATGTGGATTCCGATGAGGCAAAAGCACTGGCATCGGCGGTTTCACAGTCGCTTTTATATGTAAGATCAACTGCCGGGGACGCCAATTTGACCGGTATTTCCGTAACTCTTCCTTACGGTGATTCGGATTTTTACAGTGAACTTGTTACTGTCTTTACCAACTGCGGTATTGACAGCAATTATATTGAATGGCTTGGAAATTTTGTGGGAGCTTCAGGAGCTTCAAATTATTACAACTACGACCAGTGGGATGATGACTGGGACGGTTGGGATGATTATGACGATGATTATGACTGGAATTTCTGGGACTGGTTCTGGGCAGATGATGATTTCGATAATGACTATTACGGTTATGATGACGACTACGATTATGATGACTGGGGATGGGATTATTGGGATTATGATGACAGTTATAACTATTATTATGATGACGATGATGACTGTTATTATGATGACTGGTATGGCGACTATGATTACTACTATGATGACGATGATGACTGGTGGTACGATGACGACGATTACTGGTGGTAATATATCTTGGAAGAGAGGACACTTTTATGTGGCAGAAAAATTGTTTTAGAATTGTTGTGAAGGTAGGTACCTCCACATTAACCCACGATACAGGGGCAGTAAATATTCACAGTATGGAGAAGCTTGTTCGTGTACTGGCCGATTTAAAGGGATACGGACATGAGATTATCCTGGTAACCTCCGGTGCGATTGCTGTAGGCGCTGCGAAGCTTACCCCGGGCTCAAGGCCTAAGGAACTTCGTATGAAACAGGCTGCTGCTGCAGTAGGACAGTGTCAGCTTATGCACATGTATGACAAGCTTTTTGGTGAGTATAACCAGACCGTGGCTCAGATTCTTTTGACAGATGCCGATGTGGCGGACCCTGAAAGAAGCGAGCACTTGTCGGGCACCTTCATGGCTCTTTTGGAAACCGGTGTTATTCCGGTAGTAAATGAAAATGACTCGGTTTCTTCTGCGGAAATTGAAACCGGTGCCCATAAAGTATTGGGTGATAACGATACCTTGTCAGCAATTGTTGCAAAGCTTTGCAATGCGGATTTGCTGGTGCTTATGTCGGATATTGACGGGCTTTATGATTCAGATCCTCATTCCAACCCCAATGCCAAGCTCATAAGCAGAGTGGAAGTGTTAAGTGATGAAATAACCGATATGGCGGGAGGTGTCAGCACCAATCGCGGTACCGGCGGAATGATTACCAAAATCAGCGCTGCCAATATTGCCATGAGTGCAGGCTGCGATATGGTTATTACAAACGGCACAAGGGCCGAGGACTTGTATGATATTGTTGATGGCAAGGATATCGGAACAAGGTTTGTGGGAAAGCGTTAGTTTATATATAAGAGCAGCCGTATATATGGCGGAATCGAGGTTAATATGTCTACATTCGGATTTATAGGAACCGGAAATATGGGTGGAGCACTGGCTACTGCCGTATCAAAAAGTGTTGATCCATCAAATATTGTTTTGGCAAACAGGTCAAAAGAAAAGGCGGAGGCTCTGTCTTTAAAAATCGGAGGCAAAATCGGAGAAAATGCCGATGCCCTGTGTTGTGATTATGTATTTATCGGGGTTAAACCCAATATGATAGCAGGTGTTATTGATTCACTTAAAGGCGAAATCAGCAGCAAAAAGACACCTTCTGTATACGTATCCATGGCGGCAGCCGTTTCAATCGAAAAGCTTGAAGGCTTTTTGGGAAAGGATTGCCCTATTGTGCGCATTATGCCCAATACTCCCGTATCTGTGGGAGAGGGTGTTATTTTGTACTGCGCCAATGCCAATGTTACCGATGAGGCTCTTGATGAGCTTATGAATGCACTGTCAAAGGCCGGAAGCTGCATCCGCATAGAGGAGAAGCTTATGGATGCTGCCAGTGCGGTTGCGGGCTGTGGTCCTGCTTTTGCCGATTTATTTATGGAAAGCCTGGCCGATGGCGGTGTTGCCTGTGGGTTACCCAGAGCCCTTGCCACTAAGCTTGCAGCGCAGATGGTACTTGGAAGTGCCAAGCTTTTACTGGAATCCGGTAAGAACCCCGGTCTTTTAAAGGACGAAGTATGTTCACCCGGCGGAACCACCATTCAGGGTGTCAGAGTGCTTGAGGAGTCTGCTTTTAGAAGTGCGGGAATGGATGCTGTTATTGCAGCCTATGAAAAGACATTAGAACTGGCAGGAAAATAGGAAATTATGGGAAAAAGAACTAAACTGGCTGACAGAGAACTGCCCTTTTATACAAAGGGTGAAGAAATAATGAATATGGTTACTCATATAGTGGGTGGCGCGCTTGGAATAGCCATTTTGGTTCTTTGTGTAGTTTTTTCGGCTAAAAAGGCTGATGCGGGGCTGGTTGTTGGCAGTGCCATATACGGCGCCTCGCTGATTATTCTTTATACAATGTCAAGTGTTTATCACGGTCTTAAGCCCAATATGGGCAAGAAGGTACTGCAGGTGCTTGATCACTGCACTATATATTTTCTTATTGCCGGTACTTATACCCCAATCGTTTTGGGTCCCTTACGACATTATTCGCCGGCCATTGGGTGGACTTTATTTGGAATTGTATGGGGGCTAAGCGTTGTAGCCACGGTTTTCACCGCTATTGACTGGAAAAAATATAACGTCATTTCACTGGTGGCTTATATAGGTATCGGATGGAGTATTATTTTTGTGGTCAAGCCTCTGATATCCATTATTTCCATGGCCGGTTTTGTGTGGATTTTGCTTGGCGGAATAGCCTACACTATAGGAGCCATTCTTTACGGTGTGGGTGTTAAGGTAAGATATATGCATTCAGTATTTCACATCTTTGTACTTGCCGGCTCAATCCTTCAGTTTTTTGGAATACTGTTTTACGTAATCGGTTTTTAGCATAATTAAAGTTTTCGGCGTTTATTTAAGAAAAGTTTTGACGTTTATTTAAGGAAAGCTTTAGGGTTTATTCAAGGAAGATTTTGGAGTTCTTTTTATGCAGTTTAAAGGGTTAAAAAGCAATTTATATGCAAAATGCTGGGATACCGCTTTTCCTATCGGAAGCGGTACAATCGGTTGCCTTGTGTACGGTAATCCTCTTAATGAGAAAATTGTTACCAACCACGAGGAACTTTTTATCCCCATGCCCGCCAACAACGATTTAAGGCCCTTTAAAGGTGCTCCCTATGTTGAAGGTCTCAGGAAACTGTTGTTTGAAGGAAAGTATTATGAAGCTACCGAATATTATTTAAGGGGGCTTGAAAAAGACGGTCATCCCTATGGAGAAATAATATGGACAAATCCCTTTGAAACCGCAACTGAAATATATATTGACTTGGAAGAAAACAAAGGTGACAGGGAGGTATACAAAAATCCCTGGAGCCAGGAAACTACCGGGCCCTCTGTTGAAGAACCGGGTGGCGGAATATCCGATTATTCAAGGCGTCTTGATTTTTCAAACGGGGAATGTGTTGTAAACTTTACCACAAATGAAAACAAAATTACCAGAAAAGCCTTTGTGTCCAGAACCCGCAATATTGCCGTGGTAAAAATGACCGGAACACAGGCTTTTGATGTTACGATTACTACCGGAAACAACAGGGATATTCACGATGTTGAGGGTGTTAAGCACTACACCGAAGGGGATATTATAGTATCCGAATCGGTTCACTCCGAGGCGGAGAGTGGTTATGTTTCAGCCCTTAAGGTTATTTCGGGCGGGGAGTCTGTATGCGGCGCTGACGGAAGCATTAGTATAAAGGGCACCGACAGCGTTCTTTTGCTGTATACGCTCTGTCCCTGGAAAAATCGTATGGAAGCCGTTAAGGTTAAGGCTATACGACTTCTTAATGATACTCCCGAAGACTATGATGAACTGTTAAAGGAGCATAGCTCCATTCACAGAGAATTGTTTGAAAGGGTAAATATCTCCCTTTCTGATTCGGATATTGAATACACCAATGAGGAATTAAGGGATATGTGTACTCCTGACAGTCTTGCTCCGGAGCTTATGGAGCGTATGGCTGATTTGGGACGCTATCTTGAAATATCAAGCTTTGGCAAGCTGCCTCCAAATCTCCAGGGAGTATGGAACGGCAATGCTAATCCGCCCTGGTGCAGCGATTATACGCTTGATGAGAATATTCAGATGATGATGTGGCAGGTTTTGCCCGGATCATTGCCTGAATTTGCCAGGGTATATTTTGACTGGCTGGAGTCTTTTAATGAGGAT
This sequence comes from Lachnospiraceae bacterium, assembly GCA_045642625.1. Lineage (GTDB taxonomy): Bacteria > Bacillota > Clostridia > Lachnospirales > Lachnospiraceae > UBA1258. The sequence continues at coordinate 7,008 of JAZUJC010000003.1, read as the reverse complement.
TTTAAAAAGAATGCCAGGGCATATTATGACTGCGATGGATTCTTTTGCGCCCCAAGAGTGTCAACAGACGGTATTTTAAGGCATTTTGCCCACCCCTGGCCCATGGTGTTCTGGACCGCCGGTGCAGGGTGGCTCAGCCAGGTTTATGAGGATTACTACGAATATACAGGGGATAAAAACATTCTGCTAAGGGGTGTTAAGTATTGGAAAGAGGTTGTGAAGTTCTACGAGGATTTTCTTGTGGAGGATGAGCGGGGACTGTATGTTTTTGCTCCGTCGTATTCACCCGAAAATACTCCTTTGGGCAGTGATTCTCCTACGGCAATTAACTGCACCATGGATGTGGCAATTGCAAAAGAAGTATACAAAAATCTTATAAATGCCTGTGAAATTTTGGATATTGAGGCTGAAAATATCTCTAAGTGGAAGCAGGAGCTTAATAAGTTCTCTCCCTACGGTATCAACGAGGATGGGGCTTTAAAGGAATGGATTCCCGTACAGTTAAAGGACGATTATCATCACAGACATTCATCTCATCTGTATCCGGTATTTCCGGGTCATGAGGCCCTTGAAGAGGGCAATGACGACCTGCTGGCTGCATGCCATAAAGCGGCCGAATTCAGACTGCTGGACGGCGTGGATGCTATATCCGGATGGGGGCTTGCTCACCTTGCAAATATATCCGCAAGGCTTAAAGACTCCAATCTTTGGTATATGGCCTTAAACAGACTGATTCAGAAGTTTACGCTGGAGAATTTATTTACGGGACATAACATTCAGTCACTGTTTCAGATGGATGCCAACCTTGGAATAACCGCTGCATTGATAGAAGCCTTTTCTTATTCCGATATGGACAGGCTTGAACTGTTTCCGGTTCTTCCAAAACAGTTTAAGTATATGAAGGCTCAGGGACTTAGGGCCAAGGGCTGTATGCACATTGTGTGCCTGGAAAGACAGGGGGATGTAATTAATGCCCGCCTTGAAAATCAGGGAAAGCGTGTCATAAGGATAATTTGTCCTCAGGGATTTTCTTTTGAAAACGGAGATACCGAGGTGGAAATAGCGCCCGGCTGCGAAGTGGTTTTAAAGGCAATAAACAGAAATATGTAGTTTCCAAATAAGAGGAGTTTATGATAAAATGGATATCGATAGGCGTAGGAGGCGTGTAGAGCGTCTCAAGAAGGAAATTATCTTTTTTCGCCGCGCCTTACTCATTATTCCTTGGGTTTTGGTAGTGTTCTTACTGGTCAGGGCAAAGCGCCTTTCCAATGACAATAAGGCCCAGGCATCGCTTTTAAATGAATACCTGGAGCAGATGGAAATGCTGACTGCCACAGATCCCCAGGTGCAGGAAATGTATACCGAGTATACTGAGCCACAGCCGGTGGATACAAAACCGGTGATTGATGTTGAGTCGCTTACTCCGGAGGAAATCGAGGCACTTTCATTAAGCGATGAGGAGCTTTATGACGGCTATCGAAAGGTATATCTTACCTTTGATGACGGCCCCAGCTCAAATACCGAAGCCATACTTGATATACTTAAGGAATATAATGTTAAGGCCACCTTTTTTGTAATATATAAGGATGGTCGCGATAATGAAGAGTTATACAGAAGAATAGTTGATGAAGGTCACACAATCGGAATGCATTCATGTACCCATGTGTATTCTACAGTTTACGGAAGCCCCGAATCTTTTAAGGAGGACACCAAGCGGCTGAGGGATTTCATTTACATGGTTACAGGTGTGGAATCCATAGTTTACAGGTTCCCCGGTGGCAGCTCCAACAGGGTCAGTCAGATTGACATGAAGGTATTTGCCCAAATACTTCAGGATGAGGGAATTGCTTATTTTGACTGGAACGTATCCTCTCAGGACGCCAGTTCGCCGATTTTAAGCAAGAGCCAGATTGTGAGAAATTCAACGGTTAATCTTCAAAAATATAATGAGGCTGTTATTCTTTTTCATGATACGGCTTCTAAGGTTACCACAGTGGAAGCACTTCCTGAAATTATTGAATATATACAGGGAATGGAACATACGGTAATCCTGCCGATTACCAAAGAGACAAATCCGATACAGCATGTATCGGTTGAATAAACCAACGGAGGGACAAAAATGGGATTTTTTACAGAATTGAAAGAGGATCTTTCACAGGCTAAAAGCGAAACCGCTAACGATCAGGCTAAAAATAAATCAAAAGAAAGCGATAAGGCCAACGATTTAGACCTTGATGCTTTATTACAGACACTTGATGAAAAGGAACCTGCCGAAGTTGAATCAGCTCCCGCAGCACAGTCATTGTTTGCACCTGAAATCAAGCCTGTAAGCCATGTGTCTGATGAAACCGCTACAATTACTACAGGAATGAGTATTGCCGGTGACATTATTTCATCCGGTTCACTTGAGGTACTTGGCTCTGTTTGTGGAAATATTGCAATCAACGGAAAGCTCAATGTTGTAGGTACTGTTGAAGGTGATTCAAAGGCTGCCGAAATTTATGCTGAAAATGCTAAGATTACCGGTGAGGTTAACAGCCAGGGATCGGTTAAGATTGGCAGAAACTCAGTTATTATCGGTACCATTTATGCCACCAGCGCAGTAGTCGCAGGTGCTGTAAAGGGTGATATCGATGTTAAGGGACCTGTTGTTCTTGATACATCTGCAATCGTAATGGGTAACATTAAATCCAAATCAGTACAGATTAACAACGGTGCGGTAATCGAGGGCGTTTGCTCACAGTGCTATGCCGATGTAAGCCCTACAGCATTTTTTGATGAATTAAAAAAGACAAAAAATAAATAATCTACTATATCGATGAGGAGATTTGAATATGCGAATACTGTTAAAGTTAAGCGGTGAGGCCCTTGCAGGCGAAAAGAAAACCGGTTTTGACGAAGCAACCGTAAGGGGAGTAGCCCAGCAAATCAAAGCGATTCGTGGAAACAATGAAATTTCAATCGTAATCGGTGGCGGTAACTTCTGGAGAGGTCGTACCTGCGGAGAAATGGACCGAGTAAAGGCCGATCAGATTGGTATGCTGGCAACCGTAATGAACTGTCTTTACGTGGCTGAAATATTCAGAACCGAAGGCATTGGCTGCGAAGTGTTTACACCTTTTACTATAGGAACAATGACAACACCTTATTCCAAGGATGCCGCAATTGCCAGTATGAAGGCAGGAAATATCATTTTCTTTGCAGGCGGTACTGGTCACCCTTATTTTTCAACAGATATGGGTACCGTGCTTATGGCACTTCAGATTGAAGCGGAAAGCGTTCTTTTGGCTAAATCAATTGACGGAGTATATGATTCAGACCCCAAGACCAATCCCAATGCCAAAAAGTTTGATGAAATATCACTGGAAAAGGTTGTTGAAATGGGGCTTAAGGTAGTAGATACAACTGCCAGCGCTTTGGCTCTTGAGAACAAAATGCCTTTCATGGTATTTGATCTTAACGAAGAAAACAGTATTGTAAAGGCACTTAGCGGTGACTTTAACGGTACAAAGGTTACAGCATAGATAATTTAAGGAGAGATATACAATGGACGCAAGAGTATCTGTTTATAATGATAAAATGCAGAAGGCATTTGATTTTATGATATCTGATTTGGCAACTGTACGTGCAGGACGTGCCAATCCCCATGTACTTGATAAAATCAGAGTAGATTACTACGGAACACCTTCACCGATTCAGCAGGTTGGTAACATTACTGTTCCCGAACCCAGAATTATTCAGATTGCTCCCTGGGAGAAATCTTTGATTAAGGAAATTGAGAAGGCTATTATGGCTTCAGATGTAGGTATTACTCCTTCAAATGACGGTTCCGTTATCAGGCTTGTATTCCCTGAACTTACCGAAGAGAGACGTAAGGATCTTGTTAAGGAAGTGCGCAAGAAGGGTGAAGACTGCAAGATAAGCATCAGAAACATCAGACGTGACGGTAACGATGCATTTAAAAAGCTTGCAAAGACTGAAGTATCCGAAGATGAGATTAAGGATTTGGAAGATTCACTTCAGAAGCTTACCGATAAGTTCGTTAAGGATATCGATAAGACAGTAGAAGAAAAAGCCGCAGAAATCTTAAAGGTTTGATTATTAAATAGATTTGCAGAGAGGGCAGGATTTGACTATGGTCTGGTCCTGCCTCTTATTACATTAAAAGGAATAAATCAGTTATGAATACACCGGAACATGTAGCTATTATTCTGGACGGTAACGGCAGATGGGCCAAGGCCCACGGAATGCCCAGAAACTACGGTCATATGCAGGGAGCCAAAGCGGTGGAGGATATATGTGAAGATGCCTGGAACCTGGGCGTAAAATATCTTACCGTATATGCTTTTTCAACCGAAAACTGGTCAAGGCCGCAAAAGGAAGTAAGTGCCTTAATGAAGCTTCTTCGTAATTATATGAAGAACTGTCTTGCCAGGGCATCTAAAAATAATATGTGTGTCAGGGTAATCGGAGAGAAAAGCCGCCTTGATGATGACATAAGAGAAAGCATTGAAAAGCTCGAAGAGGGTACCAAAAACAATACCGGGCTTCATTTTACGATAGCGATTAACTATGGTTCAAGAGATGAGATTACCCGTGCAGTAAAAAAACTGTCAGCAAGGGTGGCTCAGGGTGAGCTTAAGCCCGAAGATATTACCGAAGAGCTTATTGCCGAAAATCTGGATACTGCAGGGCTTCCGGATCCCGATTTGTTAATAAGAACCTGTAACGAAAAGAGAATATCCAATTTCCTGCTTTGGCAGATTTCATATTCGGAAATATATGTTACTGACATTGCCTGGCCGGATTTTGATAAAAAGGCTCTTGAACTGGCTATTGAGGAATACTCAAAACGTACCAGAAAGTTTGGAAATGTTAGCGAGGAATAATTATGTTTTGGACAAGATTATTAAGCGGTGCGGTATTACTGCTTTTGTCTTTTGTGTTTATATATTTTGGCGGATACGCATTAATAGCATTTTTGCTTCTTTTGTCACTTCAGGCGTTTTTTGAAATGGCAAGAGTGCTTAAGCTTAACGGTGAAAAGAAAATAAGTGCCATCAGTGTATGGGGATATTTGGGAATTGCCGTATATTACGGACTTATGGCTTTTACAGACAACAAACTGTATCTTGTTATGGCCGTTACCCTCACAATAATAGGATTTTTGATGGTTTATGTTTTTTCCTACCCCAAGGTCTCTGTTGAGGGTGTTTCAGGGGCTGTTTTTTCATACCTCTATGCACCTGTAATGCTTTCTTTTGTATATCTTACAAGAGAGCTTAACTTTGGTATTTACATCGTGTGGATGATTTATATCAGTTCCTGGGGATGCGACACTTTGGCATACTGCGTGGGAATGCTTACAGGAAAGACTATCGGAAACCATAAAATGACACCTAAGCTTAGCCCCAAGAAGTCTATTGAAGGAGCTGTGGGCGGTGTGCTGGGGGCAGCTCTGCTGGCCTGGCTTTACGGCAAATTTGTTATGGGTCCCGCTGTAACAAATATTCCGAATCTTGAATGGATGCTTGCAATTATTGGTGCTGTAGGCGGTTTCTTATCAATGATCGGTGATTTGGCCGCTTCGGCAATTAAGCGCAATAAAGATATCAAAGACTACGGTCACTGTATTCCCGGTCACGGCGGTATTTTGGACCGGTTTGACAGTATGATATTTACTGCACCCTTAACCTTCTTTTTGGCATCGGTGCTGTTAGGAGTTATGTAATGGATAAAAATATAGTAGTGCTTGGGTCCACCGGTTCAATCGGAACCCAGACACTTGAAATAGTGAGGGCACAGGGCGGGCTTAATGTTGTAGCCCTTGCTGCCGGCAAAAATGTTGATTTGATGGAGGCTCAGGCGAGAGAATTCAAGCCGGGTCTCGTTGTTATGTATGAAAAAGAAGCAGCCGATACCCTGGCAGTAAAGCTTGCAGACACCGGAATAAAGGTATTGTGCGGTATGGAGGGGCTTGTGGAGGCTGTTACCCTTCCGGAGGCGGAGATAGTAGTAACCGCTTTAGTGGGCATGATTGGAATAAGGCCCACTATAGAGGCTATAAAAGCAGGAAAGACGATTGCCCTTGCTAATAAGGAAACACTGGTATGTGCGGGCCATATTATTATGCCTTTGGCCAAAGAAATGGGAGTTTCCATTCTTCCGGTTGATTCAGAACACAGCGCTATTTTTCAGTCACTTAACGGTGAAAATTCAAAGACCCTGGACAAGATTCTTTTGACTGCTTCAGGCGGACCCTTCAGGGGAAAGAGCTACGAAGAATTAAAGGAAATGACTGTTGAAAAGGCCTTAAAGCATCCTAACTGGAGTATGGGGCAAAAGGTTACCATAGATTCGGCTTCTCTTGTAAACAAGGGGTTGGAGGTTATGGAGGCCAAGTGGCTTTTTGGAGTTGAAAAAGAACAGATTCAGGTTCTTGTGCATCCTCAAAGCATTGTCCATTCAATGGTTCAGTACACCGATGGTGCGGTTATTGCCCAGCTGGGTGTGCCGGATATGAAGCTGCCGATTCAGTATGCGTTGTTTTATCCTGACAGAAAGCCTATGTACAATAACAGGGTAGATTTCTTTAAGCTTAGAGAACTGACATTCTTTGAGCCGGATATTAATACCTTTAAGGGGCTTAAGTTTGCTTATGACGCCCTTGACAGGGGCGGTAATATACCTACAGTGTTTAATGCTTCCAACGAGCTGGCTGTAAGAAAATTTTTGAATCGTGAAATCGGATTTACCCGGATTTACGATATTATTGAGGAAGCAATGGAAAAGATTCCTTTTATTCCAAATCCTTCCTTCGAAGAAATTCTTGAGACCGAAAAGAAGGCTCTTGAATTGGCTTAATGAGGTTATTTAATGATTGTTTCACTAATTTGGTTCATTTTAATATTATCTGTTATTGTTATTTCCCATGAATTCGGTCACTTTATCGTGGCCAGGGCCAATGGTATAAGGGTCAACGAATTTGATGTGGGAATGGGTCCGACT
>JAZUJC010000002.1:0-5161 GCA_045642625.1 Lachnospiraceae bacterium | reverse complement strand
AATTGCATCTGAAGAAGGATTGATAAATGCCTTAATATCTACCATAAGGTTAGAAAGAATCTTCTCATCCTTTTCTTCTGTTTTTATAAATACAAAAGGAACAGCTGCATCCTGAATTTCATCAGCGATGGCTCTGTCAACCTTAGCGCCTGCTTCAATAATGATTTCGCCGGTCTGAGGGTTAACAACATCAGCAGCCACAATATGACCGGTGATACGGTTTCTCATGGAAAGCTTCTTGTTGAATTTGTAACGGCCAACCTTAGCAAGATCGTATCTGCGGGCATCAAAGAACATACCCTTAATAAGGCTTTCTGCGTTTTCAACACTTAAAGGCTCACCGGGACGAATCTTCTTATATAATTCAATTAAACCAGCCTCAGAGCTACCTTCGGGATTCTTTTCTGAAATAGAAGGATCCTTTGCAATACTTGCTTCAATCTTTTCTTCATCGCCGAAAAGCTCTCTGATTTCTGCATTGGTACCAAGACCAAGAGCACGAATAAGAACGGTAATCGGAACCTTACGGGTTCTGTCAACGCGCACTGAAAATACATCGTTTGAGTCGGTTTCGTACTCAAGCCATGCACCACGGTTAGGAATGACAGTTGAGAAGTAAAGTTTCTTACCAATCTTGTCATGTTCAATATTATAATAAATACCCGGAGAACGAACCATCTGGCTAACGATAACTCGCTCTGCACCATTGATGACAAAGGTACCGGTAACGGTCATTAAAGGAAGGTCGCCCATGAAAATTTCATGCGACTGAATCTCGCCAGTTTCTAAGTTGCGAAGACGTACCGTAACCTTTAAAGGAGCTGCATATGTAGCATCTCTTTCCTTACATTCCTCAATTGAATACTTAACATCATCCTCGCAAAGATCGTAATCTACGAATTCCAGGCTAAGGTGTCCGTTATAATCTTCAATAGGAGAAATGTCATCAAAGGCCTCACGAAGTCCTTCCTCGAGAAACCACTTGTAGGAATCTCTCTGAACTTCAATAAGGTTGGGCATTTCTAAAACTTCTTTTTGTCTTGAATAACTCATACGTGAATTCTTGCCTGCGGCAATTGGACGTATTCTGTTCTTTTCCATTGACATTCACCCCGTTCTTATTATTTGGCATTGGTTTTTATGTGTAAAAAAAGCCACAAAAAAACAAGGCACTCCACAATAGTGCACTCTACATTCTACAACAACATATTTTTGAAGTCAACAGGATTTTTTAAATATTTGATATATTATTAAGACTGCCCTTTTACCGGGCAACAAGACTTTCGGAGCGTGATAAACACGCTCCGATTTTAAGTGCATTTATTTCTTTTTTGAAGCCGCTACAATTGTTTTAACCAGGGTCTCATACAACAGCTGCGGGTTAATAGGCTTTGATAAGTGCTCACTCATTCCGGAATGAACCGAAAGAGATATATCATCGGAAAAGGCATTGGCAGTCATTGCTATAATCGGAACAATAGCTGCATCCGGCTTTTTAAGCTTTCTGATAGCCCTTGTAGCCTCCAGGCCATTCATAACCGGCATTCTTATATCCATAAGTACCGCATCGTAATAAAGGTCGGCAGCGTTATCGTACATTTCAACCGCTTCACGACCGTTTACCGCAGTATCGGTAAGCATTCCCTTTTTATTAAGAATGGCAACCGCGATTTCTCTGTTAATCTCATTGTCTTCCACAACAAGAATCCTCTTTCCGTCCAGATAGTCAACATCGACATCCGCGATTTCATCAACCTTGGGTGCTTCCTTAACAACATCAAAGTCCAGATCAACCACAAAGGTACTTCCCACATCCTTTTTGGTGCTGACGCTTAAGTTGCCACCAAGCATGGACACAATTCCCTTTGTAATGGGAAGGCCCAGGCCCGTACCGTTAAGACACTGCTTGTTTGATTCTTTTTCCTGAGAAAAAGGCTCAAAGATATGCTCCACAAATTCCTCGGACATTCCTATACCGCTGTCTTTAACAACAAAACGATAGAACATCCTTCCGTTTCTTTCGCCCACGACGTAACTGTTGAATTCAACCCGGCCGCCGTCATTTGTGTACTTAACCGCATTATCAAGAAGGTTTATAAATATCTGCGTAAGCCTTAATTTATCGGTTTTAATTACCGTATTAATCGGCACATCCGAACGGTTGATATAATTAAGATTCTTGGCCTTGCACATAGGTGCTATTAGGTTTTCAACCGACTCCATTATTTCCCTGATGCTTACCTCTTCCTCGGACAGTTTCATTTTTCCGTCCTCAAGATAAGACATATCAAGTACATCATTTATAAGCTGCAAAAGAAAATCGCTGGAATTTTTTATTTTTGCAACATAATCCCTTAAAGCCTCCGGATTATTGACCTCGTCTTCGATGAGAGTTGACAGACCCATTATTGCATTCATAGGGGTTCTCATCTCATGGCTCATACGGGAAAGGAATTCTATTTTAATATTATTGGCTGCATTGGCCTGTTCAAGGGCCGCCTCCAGGGTACGCTTGGTCTCATTGTTCTTTTTAATATTGTCCGTAATATCCTGAACCTGCATTATTACGGTGCGCTTATTGGGTGTCAGATAGGAAAATACGACTCTTTTGGTGCGGATTTCTCCGTTAAGATTTTCATCCACCACAAACTCATATACATCTTTTTCCCTAAGCTCCTCGTATACCTGTCTAAGATGTCCGCACTTTAATGCACGTTCTCTGTCATAGTCGGCTATACAATCGGTAACATAGCTTACCATTTCCGTCTCGTAATCACCGCGGGTATAGCCCTTAACGATTCCATCCCCGGAAACACGATAGGTCAGAGTATTGCTGTGATTTCTGTTAATGCACATCAGAATCTCATAATCATTTATAATGAGCTTTTTAAGAATTTCGGCTACGGTCATATCCTCGGTAACATCTTCTATTACCAGGGTACTCATTATTGCACCGGTAACGGGATGAGGTCTTAAGTTGCTCTCTAAGTTAAGCCACATTCTGTCGCCGTTATAGGTATTAAATACACCCGAAACCGTTCTTCTGTAATCTTCACGCTTGTATTCTTCGGTAATTTTGGCATTTGACAGGAATTTCTCTACAGTTCTGTAGGTTTCCGGATTTCCGGCACATCTTAGAATTCTATTCTTCACCTCATCCCAGTCCATACCGGGCTTTAAGCTGAAAACATTGTTTTCCCTAACCATTTCAACTCTTTCCTTGCTGAGGTTAAAAACAACGGTAAAGCTTTTTCTTCTTTGGATGGTCTTTTCAATCGGGGTTCCGTGCTCACGGGGCAAAGCTTCAAAAGAACTGCTTTTCTCGCCCACAAATCGTTCGTCGGCTGCATTTGCTATGGAATACAGTTCATTGGAAAAAGAAATACTCTCCATTCTTGTGAACCACACCAGCATACCCAAAAGGATACCAATAACAAGAGTGGCTCCTATCGCAATCAGGCCTGCGGCTGTAATTGAGCCGAGGGAAACCCTTGCGCAAACAAAGAAAGCAATAGCCCCTATCACCTGCGCACACCACAGGAAAACAGGCTGAACCAAAAGAAGGGCCGCGCAGCATATTGCAATCAAAAAGTAAACAAAAAAGGCAAAGTAATCACCGCGAACCATCTGAAGATGGCACGCAAAAGACAGCCCCAGTATATACTCAAAGGCCACGAAGAAATCCTGGACCTCAGGGGTCTTAACAGCTATTTTTCGCCAAAAGAACACCAAAACAACCGCCACCAGCGGATATGAAAGAAACGGAAGATGCGCTCCCTCCGGATTAAGAACAAGCCGCATAATAAATGTCATGGAAAAACATATAAAGAACAGCGTAGCATTCCAGACAAGTCCAAACGAGTTCTTTTCACTTCGTTCTTTTGAATATTTTTTAAATGCCCTTAAATAAAATATTCTTTGCATTTCTTTTTACACCAATCCCCATCCCCGAGTATTATCTGTCGTTAATATCGCTGTCGGTCTTTCTTTTTACAAAACGCATATTCTTAATTAAAAGACCGGCCTGGCTAAAGGTTATTTTAAGGAATCTTTCAGCCGAGTTACCCATCCCCATAAGAACCGACTCTTTGGTAAATTCCTTTTCGGAACCATTCTTTGATATAACCTTCATAACCGTATTATTTACCGAAAAGGCCACTGACATTTGAGAAAGACTGCTGCCATCCGCAGCAATTTCAAACTCAAGATCAAAATCGCCCTTTTCGGGGAAATTCATAACAATCATATTTACACTGCCTTTTCCTGTCTTAAGCAGCGAAGCATCAAAGGTACTTCCATCGGTAACCTCATGCTCATATTTCACATCGGCCATAACTTCATTGACGGAAGGTCTGTTAATCTCATTAACGGTTACTTCGTTGCCCATCATGCGGTCATAGGCAGGCGTATTCATAACAAGTTCCAAAATATTGGCGCTGTTTCTCTGAAGCTCAGCTCGTGTAAACACACCGCCTGCAAGGCCTTCTGCAGAGTCATCCTTGTTATCGTTGTTTTCGGAGCTGTTGGTTACCATATAAAGGTCGTTCTGGCTCCTGATCATAAGGCTGGTTTTCTGCACCTTGGGATCGGGATCCTCTTTAGTGCCCACAACTGCCCACCAGTCTGTAACGGCAACTCCCTTAAAGCCCCAGTCATGTCTGAGCACTGTGGTATTAAGCTCGAAATTGCCGGCAGTGTGATAGCCGTTAAGGCTTCCGTAGGTAGTCATTATATGTGTTGCATGGCCTTCTCTTACTGCGATTTCATATCCTCTTAAATAGATTTCGCGTAACGCTCTGGCAGATACAACAGAATCGGTTCTGTAACGATTGTTTTCCTGGTTGTTGCAGGCATAATGCTTGATACATCCTGTAGTGTTTGTGCGGGCCATACCGATAAGCTGTGCCTTGGCCATCAAACCCGTTACCAACGGATCTTCGCTGAAGTATTCGAAGTTTCTGCCATTTAAGGGATGTCTCTTAATATTCATACCGGGGCCCAAAAGGCACTCAATCTTCATTTTAAGAAGTTCAATTCCCATATATGCATACAGTTCTTTTACCAGCTCTGTATCAAAGGTAGACGCAAGGCATGAACCGTTAGGGCCCTGCATTGCCATCATACCGCTGTCAATTCTAAGACCGCTTGGACCGTCTGTGCA
>JAZUJC010000001.1:0-5466 GCA_045642625.1 Lachnospiraceae bacterium | reverse complement strand
ATATTTCAAAGGATCATTCAAACAATAATATATACTGTTTGTACAGCCAGAGTGATATTAAGAAAAGTGATTTAAAATACCTGATAAATGGACTGCATGAGAATTCCGTGCCGGTTCTTTTTACGATCGATTATTCGGCATTTATGCCCGATAATGAGGGTTTAAAAGGTTTATCGGGTGCTTACAAATTGTATGAAGCCCTTGATGACAGGGAAATCGATTCAAGAATAACCTTTAATTTTGGCAATTCATATGTATGCAATTATCTGATCAGTAATGCATTCTATTATGTGGATTTATTTCATGCAGATGGTTTTGTGTTTAGAGGAACAGACCGTATTCTATATTTAAACTACAAAATCGATGGAGAAGATTACAGCCATAACATTTACGGTGGTAATGAAAATCTTGAAGGTGAAGAGTTTATTAAGCATTTAAATTCTATTTTGCACAAAAGATTTCCTGAAATCATTACAATTGCCGGAGATTCATTAAGTTCAAACAATCTTACCAAGACTCCCGAAAACGGCGGACTGGGATTTGATTTTAAGTTTGACAATTATTTTCATGCAAAGATGCTTGATTATTTTAAATCATCTCAGGATAATCGAAAGCTTCAATATAATGAACTTGTTAACCTTCTTGTTAATGCATTTTGTGAAGACTATATTTTAATGCTGCCAAGGCACGAGTATGGTGCTGATGAAAATGTACTGATAAACGAATATTCAGGCTCTTTTGAGGAAAAATGCAGCAATTTCAGATTGATGCTGGCTACATTTTACTGCTTCCCCGGACGAAAGTCGGTGCCGTTTATAAACATTAATGACAGAAACTTTAAAGCGTTCCTTCAGGCACTTCAGAATCTTTATACATATAATTCGGCATTATTTGAAAATGAAGCCGATAATTCAGCCTTTAAGTGGATTAATAATATGGATCCTGTTGGCAATTCGATGAGTTTTCTTAGGATCAGTGAAAAAGAAAAATTACTGATTGTTTGCAATTTTTCCGATGAGAAAAAAGAAATGGAAATGAGTGTTGATGAACCGGGTGATTTCAGGGAAATATTTAATTCAAATCTTTCCGATTTTGGTGGTAATCTCGAACTTGACGGTGCACCTGTTTCTTTTGCATTAAAAGATCCCAAAGAAGGAAAGGAAACATATACCGCTAAGGTTTGTGCTAAGCCATTAACCCTGCATGTATATACAGAAATTGTTACTTATTCAATTACCGATTTTGAGGTTTAAAACTATTTTGAAATTTGGGAATTACTTTAAAGTATAAGGTGATTGTATTTGTGTTGTTATACTTGCATAAACAATAATGATTATTTATAATATCGTTTGTTGTTAACATTTATGTTGGTTATAAAAAGGCTTCCATGGCTCAGCTGGTAGAGCAACGCATTCGTAATGCGTAGGTCGCCGGTTCGAATCCGGCTGGGAGCTTTGGAAAGGGATGATTTTCATCCCTTTTTTTGTTGCTTTATCGACATTATCACCAAATAATATTTAAAATATCTATGAAAATGTTCCATATGTAAGTTGAACTAAAATATTCAATATGCTAAAATTAGATTTAATTTCTGACTGAAAGGAATATAATAAAATGGCTCAATTGTGGGGCGGCAGGTTTACAAAAGAAACCGATGAACTTGTTTATAAATTTAACGCATCTATTTTATTTGATCAGAAAATGATTAATGAAGATGCCGAAGGCAGTATTGCTCAGGCGAAAATGCTTGGTAAAATCGGAATTTTAACCGACGAAGAAGTTACATTAATTGTTAATGGGTTAACCGGCATCCTTCAGGATGTAAAGGACGGCAAACTGGATATTTCACCCAAGTACGAAGATATTCATTCTTTTATGGAATCAAACCTTATTGACAGGATTGGTGATACCGGAAAGAAGCTTCATACCGGCCGAAGCCGCAACGATCAGGTTGCCCTGGATATGAGATTATATACCCGCAAGAATGTTCTTTCTACAAAGTCTGAGCTTCTTAATCTTTTAACCATTATTTTAAATATAATGGAAAACAATCTGGATACTTATATGCCCGGGTTTACTCATCTTCAAAAGGCGCAGCCTGTAACTTTATCCCATCATTTAGGCGCATATTTTGAAATGTTTAAGCGAGATGTGTTAAGGCTTGAAGATATTTATGAAAGGATGAATTATTGTCCGTTAGGTGCAGGTGCTTTAGCCGGTACCACATATAATCTTGACAGAAAATATGTTGCCGATCAGTTAGGCTTCATTGATCCAACAGTAAATTCCATGGATTCGGTATCAGACAGAGATTATTTGATTGAATTTTTAAGTGCGTTATCAATGATAATGATGCATTTAAGCAGGTTCTCCGAGGAAATGATAATCTGGAATTCAAACGAATATAAATTTGTGGAGCTTGATGATGGTTTTTCAACCGGTTCTTCTATTATGCCGCAAAAGAAAAATCCCGATATTGCAGAGCTTGTACGTGGTAAAACGGGTCGTGTATACGGTGCTTTAATGTCTCTTTTGACAACAATGAAAGGTATTCCCCTTGCATATAATAAAGATATGCAGGAAGACAAAGAGATGGCATTTGATGCCTTCGAAACAGTTCAAAACTGTATTCAGATGTTTGCCGGAATGCTTTCAACTACACGATTTAATAAAGATAATATGGCCCGTAGTGCTATGAAAGGCTTCACAAATGCAACCGATGCGGCTGATTATCTTGTTAAAAAGGGTATGCCCTTTAGAGATGCGCACAGAGTAATCGGTGAAATCGTTCTTTATTGTATTGATAACAATAAAGCAATTGATGATTGTGATTTATCTGAGCTTAAGCAATTTTCTGAGCTTTTTGATAATGAAATATACAATGAAATTTCTTTGGAAACCTGTGTTTCAAAGAGATTAACCGCCGGAGCTCCCGGTAAAGAAGCAATGCTTGAAAGTATTAAAATCGAAAAAGCTTTCATGTCTGCAAGACAGTAATTTTATTTTTGGAGGAAATAGAAATGGAAAAATTAAAAGTTGGTATTTTAGGCGGAACCGGTATGGTTGGTCAGAGATTTATCTCATTACTTGAGAATCATCCCTGGTTTGAAGTTACAACAATTGCTGCAAGCCCCCGATCAGCCGGAAAAACATATGAAGAGGCTGTTGGTGATCGTTGGAAGATGACCACTCCCATGCCTGAAGCTGTAAAGAAGATTATTGTTAAGGATGTAACTGAAGTAAAAGCTGTTGCTTCAGAAGTTGATTTCTGCTTTTCAGCTGTTGATATGACCAAGGAAGAAATCAAGAAGATCGAAGAGGAGTACGCTAAAACAGAAACTCCCGTAGTTTCCAACAACTCAGCTCATCGTTGGACAAAAGATGTTCCTATGATTATTCCCGAAATCAACTCAAATCATACTGCATTAATTGAGGCTCAGAAGGAACGTCTTGGCACAAAGAGAGGCTTTATCTGTGTTAAGCCCAACTGTTCAATTCAGTCATATACCCCCGCATTATGGGCTTGGAGTGAGTTTGAACCCTATGAAGTGGTAGCAAACACATATCAGGCTATTTCAGGTGCAGGAAAGACCTTTAAGGACTGGCCTGAAATGATTGAAAATGTTATTCCCTTTATTTCTGGTGAAGAAGAAAAGAGCGAACAGGAACCATTAAGAATTCTTGGTACCCTTGATAATGGCGAAATCAAGAAAAAAGAAGGCCTTGTAATTACTACACAGTGTATTCGTGTTCCTGTATTAAACGGTCATACTGCTGCAGTATTTGTTAAGTTTAAGAAGAAACCCACCAAGGAACAGCTTATTGAAAAGCTTCGTGCAGCAAAGGGTGCTCCTCAGGAATTCGATTTGCCTTCAGCTCCCAAGACCTTTATTCAATATCTTGAAGAAGATAATCGTCCTCAGGTTAAGGCTGATGTTGATTTTGAAAATGGTATGGGCATTTCAATCGGTCGTATTCGTGAAGACTTTGTATATGATTTCAAGTTTGTAGGCCTTTCACACAACACTGTAAGAGGTGCTGCAGGCGGAGCTGTATTATGTGCTGAGTTATTAAAAGCACAGGGATATATTCAGAAGAAATAATTTTCTTTTTGCGGAGATACTGTAATGGATGACTTACGTTATCAAATAGATAAATTAAATGCGTTGGTTAATACCTATGCGGCTAATGATAGAATTTACAAAAAAATATGTGAATGGTCTCATCGCGGATTCATTTATGTTCAGGCTAACAACGGTTTTATAAAAACCTATGGTAATATGAATGATTTTGTTGATTTTTCTATTGATGACTCATCCGATTTAATTAAGCTTGTAGACTATGTTGCCGAGGAAGACAGGGAAGAGGTCAGGTTTTTCCTTCTTCCCGGAAACAGCGAGCCTATAGAAAAGAAGATTACAACAAAGTCCGCTGATGGTAAAAAAATAATTGAAATTCACCGTATTATATTTTTAAACGATGAGACGAACAGTAATGATTTGCTTTTTGCTTTTGCGGATATTACTGAAATGACACATATAAAGGATGAGCTTACCTTCCTTGCATATTATGACTTGGTTACCGGTCTTTATAATCGTAATTATTTTATTCAAAGACTTAAAGAATTTATCGCCAAAGCAAAAGAAAATAATGCGATTGTCAGCATTATGCTTATAGATATTGACGATTTCCATAAGATTAACGACAGTATGGGAATTGTGTTTGGCGACGAAGTTATTCAGAATTTCGGCTTCTTTTTAAAGGATATGTGCTCTGAAAATATTATGGGCGCACGTTTTGACGGCGATATTTATGCTTTGGCTATTTATGATGAAAACGGCAGTAGTGAGGCAAACCGTATATATGAAAAAATTGTTGATCGCCTGAAGGAACCCTTTAACCTGACAGACGGTACAAAAGTTTCTTTTACGGTAAGTGTTGGCGTATCTGAGTATCCGGAAACAGGAGATAATATTTTGGAGCTTGTTAATGGTGCCGAAATAGTAATGCTTAATGCCAAAAAAGCCGGAAAAAATTCAATCAGATATTATGATACCAAGATTCTTAATGAGTTTATGGTATCTGTTGAGCTTGAAAATAAACTTAAACTTGCTGTAAATGATATGTCCTTTTATTTAAATTTCCAACCTCAGTTTTATTCGGAATCCAACAAATTAAGAGGCGTGGAAGCACTTATCAGATGGAAGGATGCAGAGGGGAATATTATTCCTCCCGGTCAGTTTATTCCCATGGCTGAAAAGAATAATTCAATTATTCAGATTGGCGACTGGGTACTGGAAAATAGCGTAAGAACTTATATGGACTGGAAGAAACGTTTTGATATGGATTTTGTATTATCTATCAATATTTCGTCCATTCAGTATAAGAGAAGCGACTTCGTAAATAAGGTTATTTCCACAACAAACAGGCTTGGAATGAATCCGGAGGATTTGGAACTTGAAATAA